>DAIDOU010000267.1 GCA_027458945.1 Acidobacteriota bacterium | reverse complement strand
CCATGCGCAAGAGCTTGCTCGCATCGATCGCACTGCTCGCCGCAACGCCGGTGCTGGCGGCGCTGCCCAAAGGCTGGGTCGGCCGGGAGACCTGCGCCACCTGTCACGAGGACACCGCCAAGGCGTTCGTCGCCGGCCCACACGGGCACGCGATGGCGGAACGCGCCCCGAAGAACCTGCTCAAGCTCGAGGGGAGCGCGCTCGACCTCTCCTGCGAGTCATGCCACGGACCCGGCGAAGCGCACGCCAACGACCCGAGCACAACGAATATCCGCACGCTCAAAGGGGCGAGCACCCGCGAGGCGTCGGCCGGGTGCGTGCTCTGCCATGCGGCCCAGAAGGAAGGCCTGGCGATGCGCACCCCGGCGCACGAGCGGGCGGGGATCGCCTGCCTCGATTGCCACGTACCGGGGCACGCGGCGCCCGCCGCCGAGCCTTTGCTGGCGCGCCCCCGGGCCGCGCTGTGCACCCCCTGCCACGCGACCGAGGCGGCGCAGTTCGCGCTGCCGTACGCGCACCGCGAGGGCACCCGGCCATTCGAGTGCACGTCGTGCCACACCGTCCACGGCGGCACCACGGTGCGCGGTCGCATCGAGGAAGACGGGCAGCAGCGCTGCGTGACGTGCCACACCGAAAAGGCGGGCCCACACGTCTACCCGCACCCGCCGCTGGCGGTCGACGGCTGCGCCGCGTGCCACCGCCCGCACGGCTCGCCGAACCCGTTCATGCTCACCCGGCCCTCGACGACGCAGCTCTGCCTCGAGTGCCACACCGACACGCCGTCGTTCCACGACCTCTCGCAGCCAGCGTTCCGCTCGTGCGTCAGCTGCCACGAGGCGGTCCACGGTTCGCAACGTGACCCGAAGCTTTTCCAGGAGTAGCAGTGGGGAAGACCCAGAAAGGAGAATCGATTTATGCGTAAGGCAACGGTAGTTCTGGCCGCCATGCTGCTCGCGAGCGCAGCGATGGCGGGGCCTAACATGGTTCGCTCGCACCTGCCGATGGGGACGACGAAGAACATGAGCGTCGACCTCACCGGCCTGTCGGCGAGGCTCACGGCACTGTACGGCAGCCCGGCAGCCGCTTCGTACCTCGGTGCCGACGTCTGCCTCGCCTGCCACGGCGATGACAAGGCCACATGGAGGAACACGCGGCACGCGCAGGCGTTGCGCCGGCCGATGGGCCAGTGGACGCTCGTGGACGGCAAGGGCGTCATCGCCAACCAGGCGCACGGCACGAAGGACGATTTCATGATGGGGGTCGACCTGGCCACCGTGGGTTCGTTCTCGGCGTACGGCGCCAACGCGCCGAAGCTGTCGTACGACGCCGCCACCGACAAGTACTACATGACGATCGGCGCCCTGAAGTGCCAGCTGGTCGCGACGTGGACCGGCAGCGCTGGTCAGGACGGCCAGCGCTACATCCTCCGCGTCCCGGTCACCGACACCGACACCAAGTTCTCCAAGGCTCTGTACTTCGCTCCAGCGACGTACTCGCGCAGCCAGGGCTGGATGCCGGCGTCGGGATGGTACGACTCCAGCTACACCCCGAAGTTCGGCGCGAGCACGACCTCCTCGCAGCTCGTCGCCGCCGGCGGACCCTCGAGCCATACCAAGAACTGCGTCGGCTGCCATGTGACTGGCGTCCGCTCGATCTCAATCGACGCGGCCGGTGAGGCCGTGTTCCAGGGGTTCTACGCGACGCTGTACAACAGCAACGACCCCGACTACGTGGACTACAACGGCGACGGCAACCTGCTGCTCACCGGCATCGAGTGCGAGGCCTGCCACGGCCCGGGCGCGCAGCACGTTCTCGGCGGGGGCGACATCAGCAAGATCGTCAACCCGGCCAAGCTGACCGGCGCGCAGTCCGCCGAGATCTGCGGCCAGTGCCACATCCGCGGCAAGTCCGTTCCAGCCGGGACGTACGCGTGGCCGTACCACGACGACACCGGCTCGATGTGGCAGCCGCAGCCGGTCAACACGGCGTGGATCCCGCTCGCCAGCTTCCAGGGCACCGGCGCCCTCAGTTACTGGGGCGACGGCGTACTTCCTTCCAACCCGCGCCCCTGGGACCAGTACATGCTCTCGGCGCACGGGCAGACCCACTACGGTCAGAACGGCTCCTCCGAGCCGTGCTCGGCGTGCCACGACCCGCACGACAAGCAGCAGGTGGCCCAGCTGAACACCTCGATCACCGATGCCCGCAGTGGGCTAGTCATCGCAACCTCGCCCGAGAACGATACCCTCTGCCTCGCGTGCCACGCGACGCACGGCCCGTTCGCCAACATCACCAAGGCGCAGGTCGCCGATTTCGCCACCAACGAGGAGGCGATCGGCGCGGTGGTCTCCGCCCACACCAACCACCCGTTTGCCCCGGAGCGCATCATGGGGTTGTCGCGCTGCACGACGTGCCACATGTCGTCGACTGGCGGCCACACCTGGTTTGCCACCAAGCCCCAGGACACCCTCACCTACATGAACTCGGGTGTGAAGGACTCGAAGGGGAACTACGTCGGCTACCCGAACGCGTGCGCCAACTCGTGCCACAACTCTCTGGTCAACATCTTCGGCCTCGGCCTCGACCCGACGCCGTCGACGTGGACCAAGACGTACGACCAGAACCTCGCGAACATCCTCGTCACCTACTACGGCCCCGGCGGGACGTGGTGGAACACCACGCCGACGCCGTAACCGTTCGTTAATCGCGGCACCGTTTCGTTCGCGGGGGGCGCAAGCCCCCCGCTCCTTTTTCCCGCTGTGGGTTCCGCGTCCATTCGTTGCGACTCGCCAGGATGAACTGACAGGACGGCTGTCTCTCAGAGTTCTCGGGCAATATTGCGACGAACGTTACTGTAAGTCTGTTGATTACATGGCCTTGACAAGTCTAGTGAATGATCTTAACGTGACTATAGTGTTTCAAAATGATTGCTTTTGCGTGACGGTTCCCGCGCCTGGCGTGGCGGACGCGGCCGCCAGCGCCACGCCTCGACGAGGCTCGTACCGTCACCCGGCCATCGATGAAGACGGTCGTTGCAGATCGACGGGACGTCCGCTGCCTCGGGAGGGTTTATGAAGCGGATCTTTTGCTGGCTGGCCTGCGCAGTGGTGGGGGCTGTGCCCGCGTTCGGTCAGGAGATCGGGAGCGTCGGCATCGGCTACGCCTGGCAGCACATGAGTGACAACCGTGGGGCGTTTGCGAGCCAGTACGATCTCTCGCAGGGTGCGTTCCTCGAGCACCTGCAGCTTGATCTGCGCCATTACTTCGCCGGTTTCGACCGTTTCGATTTCACGGCCGACGGGTTCGGCGGCGATCCGCACCGGCACCTGGCGCTCACGATGGTCGACTGGGA
>DAIDOU010000266.1 GCA_027458945.1 Acidobacteriota bacterium | reverse complement strand
GGCGAGGCGGTGCCGGTGTGGCACCAGAGCGCCGACCTCGGCGGCTGCGGCGCGGTGATCCTGCCGGGCGGTTTCTCCTACGGCGACTACCTGCGCGCCGGGGCGATGGCGGCGCACTCCCCGGTCATGGGCGCGGTGCGGCGGCACGCGGCCGCCGGTGGCGCCGTCCTCGGAATCTGCAACGGCTTCCAGATGCTGCTCGAAATCGGGTTGCTCCCCGGCGCGATGCTGATGAACCGCACGCTGCGCTTCATCTGCCGCGACGTCCACCTGCGCGTCGAGCGCGACGACTTGCCGCTGCTCAAGCACCTGCGGCGCGGACAGGTGCTGACGCTCCCGATCGCGCACAAGGAGGGGAACTGGTTCGCACCCGCGGAGGTCGTGCGCGTGGTCGAAGCGGAAGGCGCGGTGGCGCTGCGCTACTGCGACGAGCGCGGCGAGGTCGGGGGCGCCGCCAACCCGAACGGCGCGATCAACGCGGTCGCCGGGCTGGTCAACCAGGAGGGGAACGTGCTCGGCATGATGCCGCACCCGGAGCGGCGGATCGGCGCGCTGATCGGCGGCCTCGACGGCGTGGAACTGATCCGCGCGCTGGTGGAGGCGGCATGAGCTGGGATGCGCCCGCGACCCTCGATCTGGCCCGCGAGCACGGCCTTTCGCAGGAAGAGTACGAACGGATCGTGGCCGAGCTCGGCCGCGTCCCCAACCTCACCGAGCTCGGCATCTTCGCCGCGCTGTGGTCGGAGCACTGCTCGTACAAGTCGTCGCGCGCCTACTTCAAACGGTTCCCGACGACGGGCCCGCGCGTCGTCCAGGGGCCCGGCGAGAACGCGGGCGTGGTCGACCTCGGCCGCGGCTGGGTGTGCGTGTTCAAGATGGAGTCGCACAACCACCCCTCGTTCATCGAGCCGTACCAGGGGGCCGCGACCGGCGTCGGCGGCATCCTGCGCGACGTGTTCACGATGGGGGCCCGGCCGGTGATGCTCCTCGACTCGCTGCGCTTCGGCGCGCTCGACGCGCCGCGCATGACCCACCTGGTGGACGGCGTGGTGCGCGGGATCGGCGACTACGGCAACTGCGTCGGCGTGCCCACCGTCGGCGGGGAGGTGGACGTCCACCCCGGCTACAACGGCAACATCCTCGTCAACGCGATGTGCGTCGGCGTCGCCCGCGGCGACCGGATCTTCTACGGGCGCGCCTCGGGGCCCGGCAACCGCGTCGTCTACCTCGGCTCCAAGACCGGGCGCGACGGCATCCACGGCGCCACCATGGCGTCCGACGTCTTCGACGAGGCTGCGGCGGCCAAGCGGCCGACGGTCCAGGTCGGCGACCCGTTCACCGAGAAGCTGCTGATCGAGTGCTGCCTCGAGCTGATGGACAGCGGCGTGGTCGTCGGCATCCAGGACATGGGCGCGGCCGGCCTGACCTCCTCGGCGTTCGAGATGGCGTCGCGCGCCGGGTGCGGCCTCGCCCTCGACCTCTCGCTGGTGCCGGCGCGCGAGCGCGGCATGACGCCGTACGAGCTGATGCTCTCGGAGTCGCAGGAGCGCATGCTCCTGGTCGCCACGCCCGACAACGTGGGCGCAGTGCTCGCGATCTGCCGCCGCTGGGGCCTCGACGCCGTCGAGATCGGTTCGGTCGTCCCGGAACCCGAGGTGGTCGCGACGTTCGCAGGCCGGCCGGCGTTCCGCCTGCCGGTGGCGCCGCTCGTCGACGACGCGCCCCGTTACGAGCGGCCGGCCACGCTTCCGGTCCCGGCGGCGGCCGTGACGCTGCCGCCGCTGCACGACCGCGACCTGGCCGCCGACCTGCGCGCGCTGCTCGCGAGCCCTGTGTTCGCAAACGCCCGCCCGATCTGGGAACAGTACGACCACTCGGTCGGCGCCAGCACCGTGGTCGGCCCGGGCGGCGACGCTGCGCTGCAGCTCGTGCCGGGCACCCGCATCGGCCTCGCCGCCACCACCGACGGCAACGCCCTCGCCTGCTCGCTCGACCCGTTCCACGGGGCGGCGCAGGGGGTGGCGGAAGCGGTGCGCAACCTCGCGTGCGTCGGCGCCGAACCGGTCGGGGTCACCGACTGCCTCAACTTCGGATCGCCGGAGAACCCGGCGGTCATGGGTCAGTTCGTCGCCGCCGTCGACGGCCTCGCCGAGGCGTGCCGGGCGTTCGAGGTGCCGGTCGTGTCGGGCAACGTGTCGTTCTACAACGAGACGTCGGGGAGCGCGATCCCGCCGACCCCGACGGTGGGCATGGTCGGGGTCGTGCCGGAGCTGCACCATCGTCCCCGGACGCGCTGGCAGGTGGGCGACACCGTCTACCTGCTCGGAGCGGTCGAGGGCGAGCTCGGCGGCTCCCGCTACCTGCAGGTCGCTCTCGGCCTGGAGGCGGGCCCGGTCCCCCCGGTCGAGTACGAGGCGCAGCGGCGCGCCGCCGCCGTCGTCCGCGACCTGGTGCGGCTCGGTCTCGTCGCCGCCAAGGACCTCTCCGACGGCGGCCTCGCGGTCGCCGCCGTGGAGATGAGCGGCGGGACGGTGGGCTGCCGCCTCACGCTCCCGGACGGGGTTTCGCCGGTGCGCACGCTGTTCGGGGAGTGGAGCGGGGCGTTCCTGCTGGCAACGCCCGCCGCGCTCGAGCCGGCGCTGGAGCGCGCCTGCGAGGGGATCGCGCTGACCCGTCTCGGCGTCGCCGGCGGCGCCAAGATGACGGTGGCGGTCGGCCGCAAGCACGTGGTCGAGGAGTCGATCGCCGGCCTCGCGGCGTTGCGGGAGGGGAGCCTGGCATGGCTGTCGGAGGCGTGAGCGCGGCCGGCGACAAGTTCCACGACGAGTGCGGTGTCTGCGCCGTGCTCGGGCATGCCGACGCCTCCAACCTCGTCTACCTCGGCCTGTACGCGCTGCAGCACCGCGGCCAGGAATCGGCCGGGATCGCGGCCTTCGACGGGCACGAGCTGCGTCACCGGAAGGCGATGGGGTACGTGGCGGACATCTTCGACCGCGAGGTACTCGCCGGGTTGCCGGGATCGGTCGCCGTCGGGCACGTGCGCTACGCCACGGCAGGCAACTCGAACCTGGCCAACGCCCAGCCGGTGGTGGCGAAGACGCATCGCGGCCGCGTGGCGCTGGCGCACAACGGCAACCTGGTCAACGCGCTCCGCCTGCGCCGCGAGCTCGAACGCCAGGGGGCGATCTTCCAGTCCACCTCGGACTCGGAGGTGTTCCTCCACCTGCTCGCACGCTCGCGTGCGTCCACGCTCGAGCTCGCGCTGCTCGAGACCCTCGACGCCGCGGTCGGCGCCTGGTCGCTCGCCGTGATCGTCGACGGGCGGCTGTTCGCGGCGCGCGACCCGCACGGTTTCCGCCCGCTCGTTCTCGGCCGCCTCGGCGAGGCGTGGGTGGTGGCGTCGGAGACGTGCGCGTTCGACCTCATCGAGGCGCGCACGGTGCGCGAGGTCGGTCCCGGCGAGGTCGTCGAGCTCGCCGGCGAGGAGCCGCGCGTCCTGCGTCCGCCCGCGCCGGGACCGTTCGCGCACTGCGTGTTCGAGCACGTGTACTTTGCCCGCCCCGACTCGCGCATCTTCGGCGAGGACGTCGGGCCGGCGCGCGAGCGGCTGGGGGAGCGCCTGGCGGCGGAGCACCCGGCCGTGGCCGACATCGTCGTCGCCGTCCCCGACTCGGGCGTGCCCGCGGCGCTCGGCTACGCCCGCGCGTCCGGCCTCCCGTTCGTGCTCGGCCTCGTGCGCAACCACTACGTCGGGCGCACGTTCATCGAGCCGCGGCAGTCGATCCGCCACTTCGGCGTCAAGGTCAAGCTCAACCCGGTGCGCTCGGCGGTCGCGGGCCGCCGCGTCGTGCTCGTCGACGACTCGATCGTGCGCGGCACCACCTCGCGCAAGATCGTCATGATGCTCAAGGCCGCCGGGGCGAAGGAGGTGCACCTGCGCATTTCGTCGCCGCCGACGACCGGGCCGTGCTTCTACGGCATCGACACGCCCGAGCGCCGCGAGTTGATCGCCGCCAGCCAGAGCGTCGAGGAGATCCGGGCGTTCGTTGGCGCCGACTCGCTCGGCTACCTTTCGGAGGCCGGCATGCTCGCGTGCCTGGCGACGCCGCCCTCCAACTTCTGCACCGCCTGCTTCTCCGGCAACTACCGCGTCCTCGACGAGGCGGAGCGCGCGGGTGTCGTGGCGAAGGACGAACGATGATCCCCCGCCCGTCCGCCGAGGAGCCGTGGAACTGGGGAGCCGAGGAGCACGATAGGTGGCGCCGCGGTCCGTTGCCCCTCTGCACCTCAGCCCCTCTGCTCCTCCGCTCCATGCAGGCGGAGCACCATGGTCCGGGAAGAGCCCGCCATGTCTGAGAGCAAAGACGGGCTCACGTACGAGGGGGCGGGGGTCTCGATCGCCGCGCAGGACCGGGCGCTGGTCGAGGTGAAGCGTCTGGCCAGCGCGACGTTCACCCCCGGCGTCCTCTCGGAGATCGGGAGCTTCGGCGGGCTGTTCACCCTCGAGCCCGACAACCCATCGGGCACCGTGCTCGTCGCCTCGGCCGACGGGGTCGGCACCAAGCTCAAGGTGGCCCAGATGGCCGGGGTCCACGGCACCGTCGGCGAGGACCTGGTCAACCACTGCGTCAACGACATCCTCGTGCAGGGTGCGCGGCCGCTGTTCTTCCTCGACTACTTCGCCTCCGGCCACCTCGAGCCCGGTGTGGCCGTGCAGGTGATCGCAGGGCTCGCCCGCG
>DAIDOU010000265.1 GCA_027458945.1 Acidobacteriota bacterium | reverse complement strand
AAGATCCGCTCCGTCGGCGACGCTGTCAAGTATCTCAAGGAGCACGTGAAGGAAGCGTGATGGTGCGCCGGGTCGTCGTGACCGGCGTGGGTCTCGTCTCGCCCGTTGGGGTCGGGACGGAGGCCACCTGGGACGGGCTGGTCGCCGGCAGGTCGGGGATCGGCCCGATCACCCGTTTCGACGCCAGTGCCTCTTCGGTGCGCATCGCGGCCGAGGTCAAGGGTTTCGACCCGACCACCGTGATGGAGCCGAAGGATGTGCGCAAGTACGACCGCTTCATCCATTACGCGATCGCCGCGGCCGACATGGCAGTGGCGTCGTCGGGCCTCGTGATCACGAGCGAGAACGCCGCCCGCGTCGGCGTCGTGATCGGGTCCGGGATCGGCGGCCTGCCGTGGATCTGCGAGAACCACTCGGTGCTGCTCGAGAAGGGCTCGCGGCGCGTGTCGCCGTTCTTCATCCCGGGGAGCATCGTCAACATGCCGGCCGGGTTGGTGGCGATCCGAACCGGGGCCAAGGGGCCGAACACCGCGACCTGCACCGCCTGCTCGACCGGGGCGCACGCGATCGGTGACGCCTATCTCTACATCCAGCGCGGTTACTGCGACGCGGCGATCTGCGGCGGCACGGAGGCGGTGATCCACCCGCTGACGATCGCGGGGTTCGCCAACATGAAGGCGCTTTCGACCCGCAACGACGAGCCCGAGCGCGCCTCGCGCCCGTGGGACCGTGACCGCGATGGTTTCGTGGTCGGCGAGGGCGCCGGCGTGTTGGTGCTCGAGGAACTCGAGCACGCCCGCCGCCGCGGCGCTCCGGTAGTGTGCGAGGTGCTCGGCTTTGGCATGACCGGCGACGCCCACCACATCACGGCGCCGTCCGAGGACGGCGACGGCCCGGCCCGGGCGATGCAGATGGCGATCGCGGACGCGTCGCTCAAACCGGAAGACGTCGACTACATCAACGCGCACGGCACCTCGACCCCGCTCAACGACCAGATCGAAACGCTGGCGATCAAGAAGGTCTTCGGGGAGCACGCGTACAAGCTCGCGATCTCGTCGACGAAGTCCGCGACCGGGCACCTCCTCGGGGCCGCCGGGGGGCTCGAGGTCGGGATCTCCGCGCTGGTCGTCGCCAGGGACGTGATCCCGCCGACCCTCAACCTCGACAACCCGGGCGAGGGGTGCGACCTCGACTACACCCCCCACACCGCGGCCGGGCGGCCGGTCCGGGTCGCGATCTCCAACTCCTTCGGGTTCGGCGGCACCAACGCCTGCGTCGTCCTCGGCAAGCCGCGCTAGGCCGTCGCAGCGGCGGCCCGGCGGGGTTGCCTTGCCAACGCAAAATGAGCGATCATTCAGTACGGCCGGGCGGACGCCGGCCGCGGAGGGGGGCCCATGAAGAGTTGCGTGTTGATGGCTCACGTGCCCGACACCGCCTCGGTGATCAAGGTGGCGGCGGCGGGCAACCGGATCGACGAGGCCGACATCAAGTGGATCGTCTCGCCGTACGACGAGTACGCCCTCGAGGAGGGGATCCGCCTGAAGGAAGCCAAGGGCGCGCCGGTCACCGTGCTCACGTACGGGCCGGAGCGGGCGCAGCAGGGGTTGCGCGAGTGCCTGGCGCGCGGGGCCGACGCGGCCGTGCACGTTAAGGGCGGCGAGGGGACGTTCGGCGACGCGCTCGCGATCGCGAAGGTGCTCGCGGCGGCGATCCGCAAGGCGGGGCCGTTCGACATCGTATTCACCGGAATCAAGGGGGTTGGCAGCGACAACGCCCTGGTCGGCGCGATGGTGGCCGAGCTGCTCGACCTGCCGCACGTGGCCGGCGTCGTCAAGCTCGATATCGGCGACAGCAAGATCACGGCGCACCGCGAGATCGAGGGCGGCACCGAGGTCGTCGAGGCGCCGCTGCCGTGCGTGGTCACGGCGCAGAAGGGGCTCAACGAGCCGCGCTACCCGTCGCTCAAGGGGATCATGGCTGCGAAGAAGGTGGCGATCCAGTCGTTCACGGCCGCCGACCTCGGGCTCGACGAGGGGGCGCTCGCCGGGGCGCAGGCGACGTGCCGGTGGAAGGCGCTGGTGCCGCCGCCCGCGAAGAGCGGCGGCGTGATCCTCAAGGGCGAGGAAGACCCCGCGGCCGCGGCCCGGGAGCTGGCGCGCCTGCTGCGCGAACAGGCCAAGGCGATCTGAAGGGGGCGACGATGGCGTGCATCCTGGTTTTCGTCGAACAGAGGAACGGCAACATCCGGAAGGCGTCGCTCGAGGCGCTCTCCGAAGCGAAGCGGCTGGCGGCGGGCGCCGGCTGGTCGGTGTGCGCGGTCGTGGCCGGGCACGGGATCGCGGCCAAGGCGCCGGAGCTCGGGTCGTACGGCGCCGGGAAGGTCTACGTTGCGGACGAAGAGCGCCTCGCCCGTTACTCCTCCGAAGGGTACGCGGCCGCCGTCCGCGAGGCGGCGGCGCGGTGCAACCCGGCCGCGCTGTTGCTGGGCGCGACCGCTCTCGGCCGCGACCTGTCGGGACGCGTGGCCGCCCGGCTGGGGTGGGGGTGCCTCGCCGACGTCACCAAGCTCGCCGTCGTGGACGGCGCGGTCGTCGCCACCCGGCCCGTGTACTCCGGCAAGGCGCTGGCGAGTGTGGACGGGGGCTCGACGCCGGCCGTGGTCACGCTGCGCCCGAACGTCTTCCCCGCGGAAGCGGGGTCAGGGACGGCCGAGGTCGAACCGCTGCCGCCGGTGCCCGGCGACATCCGGGCCGTGATCAAGGAGCTGCTCGCCAAGGAGGGCGGCGAGCTCGACGTCGCCGAGGCGGACGTCATCGTCAGCGGCGGGCGCGGCATCAAGGGACCGGAGCACTTCGCCCTGATCCGCGAGCTCGCCGGGGTGCTGGGCGCCGCGGTGGGGGCGTCGCGCGCGGTCGTGGACGCGGGGTGGATCGACCACGCGCACCAGGTCGGGCAGACCGGCAAGGTGGTTTCCCCGTCGCTCTACATCGCGTGCGGCATCTCCGGCGCGATCCAGCACCTGGCCGGGATGTCGTCCTCGAAGGTCATCGTCGCGATCAACAAGGACGCGGACGCGCCGATCTTCAAGGTGGCCGACTACGGGATCGTGGGCGATCTCTTCCAGGTCGTGCCGCCGCTGATCGAGGAGATCCGCAAGCTCAAGGCCGAGGCGTAACCACCGGCTACGGGGCGCCGGGCCCGGGGTCGATCCCGGGCTCCGGCCTCCCCTCGCAACATCCCACGTTCGTGGGATTGTTTCAAACAATCGGCGGCGGCAAAGTTAGGTTGCAAGGTGGAAGCTGGCCGCTCCTTCCGGTGGTGCTCAGGCACCACCAATTTTTTTGCTGCGAAACACCGCCGGTCACGATCGGGTGCGGCCGCCGATTCACGCCGGCGGCTGCGCCGCCCTTCGCAACCCGCCGAGGAGCTCCTCTTCGGCGCTCCAGTGCGCGGCCACTGCCTTGGCCCATGCGGTATCGGCGCGCTGCAACAGCGCGCTGGCCCGCTCCCGGTCGTCGAGGCCGGGCAGGTTGATGCAGACGTTCTGATAGGCGCCCGCGGCGGCGGCGCGGGCGAGCTGCGCCCCGGTGCCGGCGTCGGAGCGCGACGCGGGCAACCCGACCGCCCCCGCCTCCGCGCACAGCTCGACGATCTCGGGGCACGCCCCGAGCACGCCGAGCGGCACCTCGATCGCGGCGACGGTCGCCTCGGCGATCGCGGCAGCGCGGGCCGCCTGCTCATCCGGCGTCGCCTTGGGTCGCCGCATCGCCTCGAGCAGCCGGTCGAACGCCGCGGTGTCGGCGTCGACGGCGGCGAGCAGCCGGTCCTTGAGCGCCTGGCCGCGGACGGCGATCCGCTCGAGCTGGCCGAGACGTCCCTCGAACCCTTTCTTGGCGTGGGAGAGGTTGGCGACCATCGCGGCGAGCGCCGCCCCGAGCGCGCCGGCGAGCGCGGCCACCGAGCCGCCGCCGGGTGCCGGCGAGTCGGTGGAGAGCTCGTCGGTGAACTCCCCGAGCGTCATCGCGACCAGTCGGGCCGGCTCGGCGAGGCGGTACTCGATGATGCGCTCCGCGGGCTCGAACGCCTTGACCTCGGAGAGGCCGAGCGAGCGCAAGGCGACGTGCACGAGCGAGCGCTCGGGGACCCCGGTCGAGCGCCCCATCTGGGCGAGGTAGTGGCGGCCCGCGTCGAGCAGCGCCGACTTCGGGATCAGGCCGACGATCTCGGAGCCGGTCACGCGCAGCCCACGCTCGCGGGCGCGCTCGTCGCAGGT
>DAIDOU010000264.1 GCA_027458945.1 Acidobacteriota bacterium | reverse complement strand
GCCGGCCGGGTCGTCGAGGCGTTCCGGCCGCTCGCCATCAGCCGCAACGTTCGTCTCCTCTGCTACCACCCCTCACGGCCGGTCCTCGCGGCGGCGACCAAGACGGCGATCGAGCGCTGTCTCGAGAACCTGCTCACCAACGGTCTCCAGGCGCTGATCGGCGCCTGCGGTGAGATCCACGTCGCGGTGCGCGAGGAGCCGCCGTGGATCCGGCTCGAGGTCGCGGACAACGGGCAGGCGCTGCCGGGCGCACTGCGCGCCGACCCGTTCGCCGGCGGCGTCACGACCCGCCGGGGAGGGAGCGGTCTCGGCCTGGCGTCGGTTCGCACACTGGCCGAAGCGATGGGGGGGCGGGTGGAGTACGATGAACGGGAGCCGGGATGGGTGCGTTTCACCGTGGTCGTGCGGAGGTGGTCGTGACCGTTGCGCGGGTGCTGTTCGTGGACGACGAGGAGGGGTTCCTCGAGCTGTACCGCTCCGCGTTCGGCCGCGAGGGGTACACGGTGGAGACCGCGGCCACGGTGAACGAGGCCCGCGCCCGGCTCGCGCACGGGGGTGTCGATCTGGTGGTGCTCGACATCCGCCTCGGCGAGAGCTCGGGGCTCGAACTGTTGCGCGAGATCAAGGCCGCCGACGCCCGCCTCCCGGTCGTGCTCTCCACCGCGTACGCCCGCTACCAGGACGACTTCTCCTCGTGGCTCGCCGACGCCTACATCGTCAAGTCGTCCGATCTCGGGGAACTCAAGCGGGCGGTCGCGCGCTGCCTGGAGACGACGACATGATCCCGATCGTGATGGCCGGGGGGTTCGGCACGAGGATCCGGCCGCTCTCGGCCAACCGCCCCAAGCCGATGCTCCCGGTCGTCAACCGTCCGATCCTGGAGCGCGTCTTGAGCCAGATCGCCGGCTTCGGCATGACCGAGGCCGTGCTGCTGACGTACTACGACCCGGAGAAGATCCGGAGCGCGTTCGGAGACGGCTCGCGCCTCGGCTTGCGGCTCCACTACTGCAACGGGGACCAGGACTACGGCACCGCCGGCGCGGTCGCGCACGGCGCCGACCAGGTGCCGGCCGACGAATATCTCGTCCTCTCCGGCGACGTGATCTGTGACTTCGCTCTCGACGGCCTCATCGCCGCGCACCGCGAGCGCGCCGCGATCGCCACCATCGGCCTCACGCGCGTCGCCAACCCGCTGCAGTTCGGGATCGTGATCGTCGACGGCGACTCCCGCGTCCGCCGCTTCCTCGAGAAGCCCACCTGGGGCGAGGTCTTCTCCGACACCGTCAACACCGGCATCTACGTCCTCGACGCAACGGCGCTGTCGCAGGTGCCGCGCAGCGAGCCGTTCGACTTCTCGCGCGACCTCTTCCCCCGCCTGCTGGCCGCCGACGCCAGGCTGTTCGGCCACATCATGGGCGGGTACTGGCGCGACATCGGCGACCCCGAGTCGTACCTCGCCGCGCACCGCGACTACTTCGACGGGACGTTGCGCCTGATGCCGCCGGGGACGCTGCAGCAGATCGGCGGCAAGCCGCTCTGGATCGAGGGCTCGGCCGAGATCGACCCCAGCGCCGAGGTCCGCGGCACCGTCGTGATCGGGCAGGGCTGCAAGGTCGGCGCCGGGGTGCGCCTCGAGGACGTCGTGCTCGGGCCCGGCACGGTGGTCGAGCCGCGCGCCGAGCTGCGGCGTTCGGTGGCGTGGGAAGAGGTGCTGGTCGGGGAGGGCGCCCGCATCGAGGGCGCGGTGCTCGGGGCGCGAGTGCAGGCGCGCGGCGGCACCGTCGTCGAGAAGGGCGCCGTTATCGCCGACGACACGGTGCTCGGCGAGGAGGTCCGGGTCAAGGAAGGGGTCAAGATCTGGCCCGCCAAGGTCGTCGAGGACCACTCGGTCGTCTACTCGAACCTCGTCTACGCCGAGCGCTGGCGCACCTCGGCGTTCGAGGAAGGGGCGGTGACCGGCCTGACCAACCTGGAGCTGACCCCGGAGGTCACCGCCCGCCTCGGCGCCGCGTACGGCACCTTGCTGCAACCGGGAAGCACGATCCTCACCGTGCGCGACGATCACCCGGCCTCGCGCATGTTGCGGCGCGCGTTCGTCGGCGGGATGAGCTCGACGGGCGTCAACGTCGTCGACCTCGGTGTCCTACCGGTGCCGGTGATGCGCCACAAGCTCGAGGGGTTCGGCGAGGTCGGCGGCGTGTCGTTCCAGCAGGTCCAACTGGTGCGCGGCATGACGTCGCTCCGCTTCTTCGACGACCACGGGCTCGACATCTCGACCGGTTTCGCGAAGTCGGTGGAGCGCGTGTTCCTGCGCGAGGAGTTCCGCCGCGCCCAGCACCAGGAGATCGGCGTGATCTTCGAGCACCCGCGCCTGGTCGACTTCTACGCCGAGGCGTTCCTCAAGGCGCTCCCGGTGGCGGAGATCCGCGCGCAGCGCACACGCGTCGTGGTGGACTACGCGCACTCCGCCGCGGTCGTCGTCCTCCCCCGCCTCCTCAGCGAGCTCGGCTGCGACGTCATCACGCTGAACGCGCACACCGGGGGGGTCCACGAGGCGCTACTCGCGAGCGAGATCGCGCTGGCGCGCCAGCGCCTCGCCAAGATCGTCGCCTCGCTCGACGCCGACATCGGCGTCTGGCTGCACCCGAGCTGCGAGCGGATGGTCCTGGCGGACGGCCAGCAGCACCTGTGGGCCGACCTCGATCTCGCGGCCCTGATGGTGGCGGCCGTCTGCGCCGCCCAGCTGCCGCCGAGCGAGATCGTGCTCCCGGCGTACGCGCCGTCCACGTTCGAGACGGCGCTGGTCGGCGCCGGGCACAAGGTGCGCGAAACGCTCTCGGCGCCGCGGGCGTTGATCGAGGCGTCGCGGCAGAAGGGCGTGCTGTTCGCGTCCGCCGGCGAGGGCGACTTCATCTTCCCCGGCCTCCACCACGCCCCCGACGCGCTGTTCGCGCTCGGCAAGCTGCTCGAGCTGCTCTCGCGCGCCAAGCGCACGTTCACCGAGATCGCCGCGACGGCGCCGGCGGTGCCGGTGGGACGGGCGACGGTCGCGTGCCCGATGGAGCGCAAGGGCGAGGTGATGCGGCGCTTCGCCGAGATCGTGCAGGGCCGCGAGACCTCCTACCTCGAGGGGATCAAGGTCGGCGTCGACGGCGGCTGGATCCTCTTGCGCCCCGACCGTGTCGCGCCGACGCTGCACGTGCACGCCGAGTCGGCCACCGCCGAGGCGGCGCAGAAACTGCTGCGCTCGTACCGGGACGAGGTGCAGCGGCTGGTGCGGAGCGCCTGAGCCACGATGCCGCGGCTGACGTTCCTCTGGCACCTGCACCAGCCGCAGTACCGCACCGCCGACGGCGTCGTGCACGCCCCCTGGGTGCTGCTGCACGCCGCCGGCGAGTACCTCACGCTCGCCAACGCCATCG
Organism: Acidobacteriota bacterium; assembly: GCA_027458945.1. Classification (GTDB taxonomy): domain Bacteria; phylum Acidobacteriota; class Thermoanaerobaculia; order Thermoanaerobaculales; family Thermoanaerobaculaceae; genus RBG-13-68-16. Next base: position 3,815 of record DAIDOU010000264.1, on the reverse strand, counting down.
AGAGGTCGGGGCTCGCCGGCCAGGTGCTCAACCTCACCCCGGTGTTCCTCGACCAGCTCGCGGCGTACCGCGACGGCACCGCCCGCGACCCGCTGCTGGAAGCGCTCTCCCTCCCCGCCCGCGAGCTGACGCCGGGCGCGACGCGGGAGCTGCTGCGCTGGGGGTTCCTCCTCCACCCCAACCAGCTCAAACGTTTCCCCCGCCTCGCCGAGCTCGCGGCGCTGGCGGACGGCGGCTCGACCGAGGAGGTGGCGCGCCGTTTCACCGCCCAGGACCTCAACGACCTCCAGGTCCTGCTCGTGCTCGCCTACGCCGCGCCGAACCTCGACCGCGAGCCGGAGCTCGCCAGCCTCGCCGGCAAGGGCGCCGGGTTCGGCGAGAGCGCCCGGCGGCGCACGACCGCCTGGCTGCGCGCGTGCCCGGGGCGCCTTCTCGACGCCTACCGCCGCCTCGCCGCGCTGCCCGGGGTCGAGATCGCCACCTCGCCTTGGGCGCACCCGATCATCCCCCTGCTCATCGACACCCGGATCGTCCGCGAGTCGTGGGCGCCGCACGCAGCGCCGGCCGCGCCGGCGTTCACGGCCCCCGACGATGCCGCGGCCCACCTTCGCGCCGGGCTCGAGACGGCGCGGTCGTTCGGCTTCGCGCCGTCCGGCTGCTGGCCGCCCGAGGGCTCGGTGTCGGAGGCGGCGGTGGCGCTCTACGGCGAGCACGGCGTGCGCTGGCTGGCGACCGACGAGGGGATCCTGGCCGCCTCCCTCGGGCGTAACCTCTCGGGCGAGACCGGCGTCGGCGACGAGCTCTTCCGCGCCTGGCGCCTCCCCGCAGGCGGGCCGGCGCTCTTCTTCCGCCACCGCGGCCTCTCCGACTTCGTCGGGTTCCAGGCCTCGCGCTTCCCCGACGAGGCCGACGCCGCCGCCGAGTTCGCCGGCCACCTGCGGCGCACCGCCGCTCACCTCGGCGCGGACGCCGGCATCGTGATCGCGCTCGACGGAGAGAACCCGTGGACGAGCTACCCGCAGGGGGGCGCCCGGTTCCTCGCCACGCTCGCTCAGGAGCTCGAGCGCTCATCGCAGCTGCGCCCGGCGACGCTCGCCCAGCGCGCTGCGGACGAGCCCGCCCACCCCCTGGCTCACCTCCACCCCGGCTCCTGGATCGGCGGCACGTTCGCGACCTGGATCGGCCACGAGGAAAAGAACCGGGCGTGGGAGACGCTGGCGCGCGTCCGCTCGCTCGGGGCGTCGCGCGGCGGCCGCTCTTGGCTCGCCGCCGAGGGGAGCGACTGGTGGTGGTGGTTCGGCGACGACAACCCCACGTTGCTGGCGCCGCTGTACGACGAGCTCTTCCGCGCGCACCTGCGCGACGCGTGCCACGCGGCCGGGATCGCTCCGCCGGTGGAGCTGGCCGCGCCGATCCGGTCCACGACGACCCGCCTGGTCGTTCCGCTTTCCGTCGCCTGGCCGGAGCCGGTGCTGGACGGCAAGACGACGAGCTACTTCGAGTGGTCGGTGGCGACCTGGGTCGATGCCCCGCCGGCGGCCAAGCGCCTGGCGCGCGTCGCGCTGCGAGCCGGCGCCGAGACGCTCTGGCTGCGCGTCGAGCCGCGGCGGCACGCCGGCCCCCCGGTGCCGTTGCTGGTCACGATGGTCGCGCCGGGAGCCAAGGCGGCCTGGACGCTGCCCGACGAGCGGCCGGACCGCTGCGCGGTCAAGGGTGTGCTCGAGGCTGCGCTGCCGCTGCCTCACGGCCGGCGCGCCGGGGTCATGCTGGCGATCGAGTGCGGCGGGGAGCGCCTCCCCGCGGAGGGGATGTGGCGGCTCGAGCTGGTCGAGGTGGACGAGGCATGACCGGGGCCGTGGCCATCAGGAGACAGGAGTAGCCCATGTCCGAACTACGCTTCGACCCGATCCGGCGGCGCTGGACGATCATCGCCACCGAGCGTCGCTTCCGCCCGCACGAATTCAAGCGCCCCGGTCCCGACGCCCCCGGCGACGTCGGCGCCTGCCCGTTCGAGTACGGCAAGGAGGGCGCCACCCCGCAGGAGATCTTCGCCATCGCCCGCACGCCCCGCCAGCCCAACGAGGCCAACTGGCAGGTTCGCGTGGTGCCGAACAAGTTCCCGGCGTTGCGCGTCGAGGGCGAGCTGTCCCGTGAGGCGGTCGGGATGTTCGACCGCGTCAACGGGATCGGCGCCCACGAGGTTATCGTCGAGACGCCCGTCCACAACCGCCCGATGGCCGACATGAGCACCGAGGAGATCGCGCTGGTCTTCCGGGCGTGGCGGGAGCGGCTTCTCGACCTGCGCCGCGACATCCGCATCCGTTACGTGCTGATCTTCAAGAACCACGGCCGCGAGGCCGGTGCGTCGCTGTTCCACCCCCACTCCCAGCTCATCGCCACGCCGATCATCCCGACCTGCGTCGTCGAGGAGCTCAACGTGGCGCGGGAGCACTGGGCGCACAAGGAGCGCTGCATCTTCTGCGACCTCATCCGCCAGGAGCGGGCGCTCGCCGAGCGCGTGGCGCTGGAGACCGAGCGGTTCGTCCTCCTCGAACCGTTCGCTGCCTCGTTCCCGTTCGAGACCTGGCTGCTCCCGAAGGACCACTCCCACGACTTCGCCCTGTGCACCGACCAGCTCCTCGAGAACCTGGCGCGCCTGGTGCGCGACTTCCTGCGCCGGATCCGCACGCTGCTCGACGACCCGCCGTACAACTTCGTCCTCCACACGGCGCCGAGCCCGCACCCGCGCCCGGGCCAGCCGCGCTACTGGACCACGATCGAGTACGACTACCACTGGCACCTCGAGTTCATCCCCAGGATCACCCGCATCGCCGGCTTCGAGTGGGGCTCCGGCTTCAACATCAACCCGACGCCGCCGGAGGAGGCGGCGCGTTTCCTGCGCGAGGTCACGGTGGACGAAGAGAGCTGAGGGCGGAGAGCGGACATGCGCATCGCACACCTGGCGTCCGAGGTCGCGCCGTTCTCGAAGACCGGCGGTCTGGCTGACGTCGCCGGCGCGCTGCCGCCGGCGCTCGCCCAGCTCGGGCACGAGGTGACGGTGGTCGTTCCGGCCCACCGCACCACGCTCGCCGAGAAGGTCCCCGGCACGGCGCGCGGCGAGGTGCGGGCGCTCGGCTACCGGGCGGCGGTGAGCGAGCTGTGGCACCGGGGCGTCCGCGTCGTCTTCCTCGACTGCCCGGCGCTGTACGTGAGGCCGGCGTTGTACTCGCTCGCCGATCAGGACTACCCGGACAACGCGGTGCGCTTCGCGTTCTTCGTCCGGGCCGCGCTGGCCGCGGTGGCGAAGCTGGGAGGCGCCCAGATCATCCACGCCCACGACTGGCAGGCGGCGCTGGCGCCGCTGCTGCTGCGTCACGACGGCCAGACGCGCTTCACGATGCCGGCGGCCCGCACCGTCCTCACCGTCCACAACCTGGCGTACCAGGGCGCCTTCCCGCCGTGGGCCATCGAGGCGTGCGGCCTCCCTCGCCGACTCTTCACGATGGAGCTCCTCGAGTTCTACGGCGCCGCCAATCTCCTCAAGGGAGGGCTGGTGAGCGCCGACGCGATCACCACCGTCTCCCCGACCTACGCCCGCGAGATCCTCTCGCCGCAGTTCGGGTGCGGCCTGGACGGCGTGCTCGCCTCCCGCAGCGACGCCGTGTCCGGTATCCTCAACGGTCTCGACCTCGAGGAGTGGGACCCCGAGCGCGACGCGCACCTCGAACGGACGTACGGCGCCGGCGAGGCGGTCGAGGGCAAGCGTTCGGCGCGCGATGCCATCGCCCGCGAGGTCGGCCTCGCGCCGGGGCCCC
>DAIDOU010000263.1 GCA_027458945.1 Acidobacteriota bacterium | reverse complement strand
ATGTCGGGCGTCGGCGTGATGATCGCCGCGATGATGAAGATGATCAGCACCGCGAAGCGGAAGTACTTGAGCAGGAGCTTCGCCGTGACGATGCCGAAGCGGGCCAGGACCATGATCAGCACCGGCAGCTCGAACACCAGGCCGAGGCCGAGGATCACCTTGCTCGCCATCGCGAAGTACTCGTTGATCGTGATCACCTGGCGGAAGTCCTTGCCGACGGAGAGCAGGAACTTCACCACCATCGGGAACGCGACCTTGTAGCCGAAGTAGCCGCCGGAGAGGAAGAACACGGTCGTCAGCGTGACGAACGGCACCACCAGCCGGCGCTCGTGCCGGTACAGCGCCGGCGACACGAACAGCCAGAACTGCCACAGCACCACCGGCGACGCGAGGAAGACCCCCGCCAGCAGCGCGACCTTCATGTACAGCATGAACGGGTCGACCAGGCCGGTGAACGCCAGCTTGTCGCCGGCGGGCAGGAACTGCGTGATCGGCATCGCCATCCAGGCGAAGATCGGCTGCGCCCAGTACCAGCACAGCAGGAAGCCGACGAAGACCGCCACGATCGACCACATGAGACGAGCGCGCAGCTCCTCGAGGTGCTCGATGAGCGTCATCCGCTTGAGCTCCTCGCCGGTCTCGGCTGGCCGCTGCCACATCTCGGCCATCGCCTACGAGGTCTCCGTCGGGCCGGAGTTCTCTTCGGGCCGAGCCGCGGCCGCCTCGACGGGTGCCGCCGTGCCCTGGCCCGCCGCCGTGGGCGCGGCCGCCGCCGGCTGCGGGGCCGGCGGGGTCAACGTGGCCGCCTCCTCCACCTCGCGCCTGGCCTTCTTGAGCTCGTCGACCTGGATCTCCTCCTCGAGCGAGCGCTGCAGGTCGTTGGTCGCGCGCTTGAACTCGTTCATCGCCTTGCCCAGGGTGCGCCCGATCTCGGGCAGCTTGCGCGGCCCGAACAGGAGCAGCGCAATGATGAAGATCAGCAACAGCTCGGGAAGCCCGATCGATCCGAACATGGCGCCTACCCCCAACCCGGGCCGGCCACCGGCCGGCCGGCCGAGTATAGTGTGCTACAGTCTCGTTCCCAAGGGGGCAGGATGACGGGATTGCGACGGGGACTCCTGGCGGCGGTGGTCGTGGGGGCGGGGGCGTTGGCCGGAGCGGTCGCCGGCCAGGCGACGCACACCGAGTTCGCCTCCTCCGACACGTTCATCCGGCGCTACACCGCGCTGCTGCGCCTCGTCATGGCCAACGCCCCGCAGAAGGTCGAGCCCGCCGACATCGTCTACTCGAGCATCGACGGGATGCTCGCCTTCCTCGATCCCCACACCAACTTCATGCGCCCGGAGACCTGGGCACGGATGCGCGAGCACCAGCAGGGGTCGTTCCACGGCATCGGGGTCATCATCTCGGTGCGCGGCGGCAAGATCACCATCATCACCCCGGTCGAGGGCACGCCCGCGGCCCGTCTCGGCCTGCGCGCCGGCGACGTGATCGAGAGCGTGGACGGCGTTTCCACCGAGGGGATGGACATCGACGAGGCGGCGCGCCGGCTGCGCGGCCCCGAGGGCTCCACGGTCCGCATCACGATCTCCCGCCAGGGCCTCGCCGCCCCGCTCGAGCTCACGATCCAGCGCGCCCGCGTCCCTTCGGACTCGGTGCGCTACTCGTTCATGATCGGCAAGGACACCGCGTACGTCCGCATCTCCGACTTCACCCGCACCACCGGAGACGAGGTGCGGCGGGCGCTCGAGAAGCTGCAGGCCGAGGGGGCGACGCGCCTCCTGCTCGACGTGCGCGACAACCCCGGCGGCCTCGTCGACGCGGCGGTCGCGACTGCCTCGATCGTGCTCGAGCCCGGCCAGGAGGTGTTCTCGACCAAGGGGCGCACGGCGGACTCGATGCAGGACTACCGCGCCGCCCGCGACGGACTGCACTTCAACGGCCCCGTCGTCGTCCTCGTCAACCGGGGTTCGGCGTCGGCCGCCGAGATCGTCGCCGGGGCGATCCAGGATCACGACCGCGGCATCCTGGTCGGCGAGACCACGTTCGGCAAGGGCGTGGTGCAGACGATCTACCCGGTGCGCGACGCCGCCCTCGCGCTGACGACGGCCAAGTACTACACCCCCTCGGGACGCTGCATCCAGCGTGACTGGGATTCGTTCTTCACCTACATCCACCCGCCCGAGGAGGCGCCGGGCGCCCCCGCGCCGCAACCCAAGGGCCCGGTGTTCTACACCGACTCCGGCCGCAAGGTGTTCGGCGGCGGAGGGATCACCCCCGACCACGAGGTCGCGCTCGGCGAGTACTCCGAGCGGATGGCGCGCCTCCTCGGCAACTCGGCGTTCTTCCACTTCGCCGTCGGCTACCTCGCGGACAAGCCCGACAAGGCCGCGGCGGCGCAGGCGTTCACGGTCACCGACGACGTGATCAAGACGTTCCGCGCCCAGGTCATCGAGAAGAAGTGGCTCTCGCCGGCCGAGATCGACGCCGCGCTCGCGAACGCGACCGACCGGCGCGAGATCGGAATCGCGCTGCGCTCCGAAGTCCTCAACGCCGGCGTCTCGCTCACCGCCGGCTATCGCGTCTTCCTCGAGACCGACGAGCAGGCGCAGGCGGCGCTCGGCTACTTCGACGAGGCCGCCAAGCTCGAGGCCACCGCGAAGGCCGACGACGCCAAGCGGGCGCAGGCGGACAGCCGGGCCCGCGTCCTCTCCGGCTCGTGACGCGGCCGCCTGGCTTTTGACCGACCGGCGTCCCGATCCCCGAGCGGGCCCCGGCCGCCGGCAAGAGGCACGGAGGAGACCGTGAGGACGATCATCGAGCCGTTCCGCATCAAGGTCGTCGAGCCGATCCGCATGACCACGCGCGAGGAGCGCGCCGCCCTGATCGCCGACGCGGGTTTCAACCCGTTCCGACTCAGGGCCGAGCACGTGCTGATCGACCTGCTGACCGACTCCGGCACCGGCGCGATGAGCACGCACCAGTGGGCCGGCGTGATGGAGGGCGACGAGTCGTACGCCGGCGCCCGCTCGTTCTTCCGCTTCGAGGCCGCCGTCCGCGGCATCTTCGGCCATACCCACGTCATCCCAACGCACCAGGGCCGCGCCAGCGAGCGCCTGCTCTGCCGGGCGGTGGTCAGGCGCGGCGACGTGATCCCGGGCAACACCCACTTCGACACCACCCGCGCCAACATCGAGGACACCGGCGCCGAGGCGCGCGACATGGTGATCCCCGAGGGTCACGACCCCGAGCTCGAGCACCCGTTCAAGGGGAACATCGACCTCGCCGCGCTCGAGCGCTGCCTCGCCGAGGTCGGCCCGGAGCACGTGCCGTTCGTCCTCATCACGGTCACCAACAACTCCGGCGGCGGCCAGCCGGTCTCGATGGCCAACCTCGAGGGGGCGCGCGCCGTCTGCGACCGCTTCGGCGTCCCGCTCCTGCTCGACGCGGCCCGCTTCGCCGAGAACGCCTATTTCATCAAGCTGCGCGAGCCCGGCTATTCGGACAAGAGCCCGCGCGAGATCGCCCGCGCCATGTTCGCCCTCTCCGACGGCGCCATGATGTCGATGAAGAAGGACGCGTTCGGCAACATCGGCGGCGTCATCTCGATCAACTCGGACGTCTGGGCCGAGAAGGTCCGCACCGCGCTGATCCTCACCGAGGGCTTCATCACCTACGGCGGCCTGGCCGGGCGCGACCTCGAGGCGCTGGCGATCGGGATCGACGAGATCCTCGACGAGGAGTACTTGAAGTACCGGATCGCCTCCACCGCCTACGTCGGCAACCACCTCGCGGCGGCCGGCGTGCCGTTGCTCAAGCCGATCGGCGGCCAC
>DAIDOU010000262.1 GCA_027458945.1 Acidobacteriota bacterium | reverse complement strand
GGGCACGGCGCGGTTGACCAGCTCGGCGGCCGCGTCGAGGAACACGCCGGTGGGTTCGCCGGCGGCGTCGCGCACGATGCGGCCCCCGGGCGGTTCAGCGGTCGCCCGCGTGACGCCGGCGGCCGCGAGCGCCGCGGCGTTGGCGAGCACGGCGTGCCCGTCGACGCGACCGAGCAGCACCGGATGGTCCGGGACCGCCGCCGAGAGCGAACGATTGGTCGGGAAGCTCTTGTCCGCCCAGAGGTTCTGATCCCAGCCGCGGCCCAGCACCCAGGCGCCCGGGGGCAGCTTCGCGGCGGCCTGGCGCGCCCGGGCCACGACCTCGTCGAGGCTGGTCGCGCCGTCGAGGTCGACCTCCTCGAGCGCCGCCCCGTAGGCGACGAGGTGGCCGTGGCTCTCGGTCCAGCCGGGGAAGACGTGCGCGCCGTGGAGGTCGACGACCTCGGCGGCGGCGCGCCGCCACGGCGCGGCGTCGGCGGGCGGCACCAGCGCCACCATGCGGCCGTCCGTGATCGCGACCTCGAGCGGCTGCTCCCCGCCGGAGACGTGCACCACGCCGCCGACGAACAAGCGGTCGCAGCGCGGGGCGCTCGCGCAAGCGGCGGCGCCGAGGGCGACGAGCGACAGCAGGAGTGTCACACGTAGCACCCAGCCACTCTACCCGGAGGCGGGAGCCGGGGCAACGGGGAGCGAGTATGCTGGCGCCGCCTGCAAGGAGGACCCTCCATGCCCGATGACCCGATGACCCGTCGTGACCTGATCGCCACCACCGCCAAGGCCGCCGCCGTCGCCGCCGTCGCGCCAGCGCTCGCCAACGCCACGCCGCCGCCAGGCTCGCCCCGCCCGGTCGCCGTCTCCTCGATGAACGGCATCCACGCGGTCAAACTGGCGGTCGAGCGCATGAGCGGTGGCGCCTCGCCGGTGGACGCCGCGGTGGCCGGAGTCGGCCTGGTCGAGGCCGACCCCGAGGACGTGACCGTCGGCTACGGCGGCCTTCCCAACGAGGACGGCGTCGTGCAGCTCGACGCCGCGGTGATGGACGGCACCACGATGCGCGCCGGTGCGGTCGCGGCGCTCGAGCGGATCGTGCACCCGGCGCAGGTCGCGCTACAGGTGATGCGCGGCACCGACCGCATCCTCCTCGTCGGCGAGGGGGCGTTGCGTTTCGCGCGGGCGCACGGCTTCCCCGAGAAGGACCTGCTCACCGAGCGGTCGCGCAAGATCTGGCTGTTCTGGAAGGAGAACGAGTCGGACCACGACGACTGGCTACCCGAGGCCGGCGAGATCGACGACCCCGACATCCAGTGGTTCATCAAGAATTACGGCGACGTCGATTTTCGGCCGCACGGAACGATCCACCTCTCGGCGTGCGACGCGGCGGGCCGGCTCGGATGCTGCACGACCACGTCGGGGTTGTTCTTCAAGATGTCGGGGCGCGTCGGCGACTCGCCGCTGGTCGGCGCCGGCCTGTACTGCGACGGCGACGTCGGCTCGGCGGGAGGGACCGGTCACGGCGAGAGCAACATCGTCGTCGCCGGCGGCCACACCGTCGTGGAGTTCATGCGCCGCGGCTCCTCCCCCGAGGCGGCGTGCGTGGCCACGCTCGAGCGCGTCGTGCGCAACACCAAGCTCGACTACCTCAAGGACGCCAAGGGACGGCCGAAGAACAACCTCTTGCTCTACGCGGTCAACCGCGCCGGCGAGGTCGGAGGCGCCGCGATCTGGGCAGGCGAGCGGACGAAGTACGCGGTGTGCCGCGCCGGCTCAGAGCCGCAGCTCGTCGACTGCGCCTACCTCTTCAAGAGAGACAATTGAGAGCTTGCAGGCGGCAGAAGGAAAAGGGCAAAGGGTAAAGGGTAAAGGGACTACGAGGCCGATTCTCGTGGCGTCTTTCCTTTGCCCGTTCCCCTTTCCCCTCTTTCCCGCTCCCTCGACTCGCCACTCGCCTGCGGGTCGAGCTCGAGGAGGTAGCGCTCGACCTCGTCGATCGCGTAGTCGGGGGTCGAGGCGCCGGCCGTGAGGCCGACGCACGCGACATCCACGAGCCAGGCCGGGTCGATGTCCTCGACTCCCTGGACCAGGTAGCTGGGTTTCAGCCGCGCGCAGATGGCGTGCAGGTGGCGGGTGTTGGCGGAGTGCTTGCCTCCGACGACGAGGACGACGTCCACCTCCGGGTCGGACGCCAACGCCCGCGCCGCGTCCTGGTTCTCCTTGGTCGCGTAGCAGACCGTGTCCGCGCGCCTGGCGTGCGGGTTGCCGCACTCGATCACGCGCACGACGTCCTCGTACTCTTCGGCGTTGAGCGTGGTCTGGTAGAAGATCGTGAGCTCGGGCCAGCGCGACCAGTCGACGGCCTCCGCCTCGGCCACCGTATGGACGATGTGGTAGATCGCGGGGTCGAGGTCGTGGGTGTAGCCGATCACCTCGCGGTGGCCGGGGTCGCCGATGAAGACGAGGTGCGCGCCGGCGGCGCGGGCGCGCGCGGACTCGTGGTGGATGTCGTAAACGAACTTGCAGGTGGTGTCGAGGATCTCGAGGCCGCGCCGCTGCGCCTCCTCGTGGTACGAGGGCGGTACCCCGTGGGCGGAGAAGACGATGACGCCGTCCGCGACCTCGTCGATCGCCTTGACGGTGCGCACCCCGAGGCGCTCCATCTCCTCGACGACGCGCTCGTTGTGCACGACCTGGCCGAGGATCGCGCCGCGGCCGCCGCCGCGGGCGAAGCGCTTCACCTTGATGTCCGCGACGCGGACACCGGAGCAGAACCCGTACTTCGTCGCGCGCTTGATCCTCATCGCCGTCCCGCCGTCACGGTGCAACAAACCGTTCCGGCCCCAGCTTCCCTAGGCGCCGGCGGTACTCGCGGATGGCCGCCAGCGTGTCGTCGATCCGATCGCCGCCGAACTTGGCGAGCAGCGCCCGCGCCAGCACGAACGCCAGCGCGGCCTCGGCGATCACGCCGCACGCCGGCACGGCGGTGACGTCGGAGCGCTCGTACGCGGCGGTCGTCGCCTCCCCGCTGGCGAGGTCGACCGACGGCAGCGGATCGCGCAGCGTCGCAATCGGCTTCATGAACGCGCGCACGACGACCTCCTCACCGTTGGAGACGCCGCCCTCGATCCCGCCGGCGAAGTTGGAGCCGCGGCGTACGCCGTCAGGGCCCGGAAAGATCGGGTCGTGCGCGCGCGAGCCGGGACGCGCGGTGGCCTCGATGCCGGCACCGATCGCCACCGCCTTGACCGCCTGGATCGCCATCACGGCCTGCGCGAGCTGCCCGTCGAGGCGGTCCTCCCAGCGGGCGTAGGAGCCGAGCCCCGGCGGGACGCCGCGCGCGACCACACCGACGACTCCGCCCAGCGTCTCGCCCGCGTGCTTGGCGCGGTCGACCGCGGCCACGAGCTCGTCCTCGCGCTCGGGCGCGACCGTGCGCAGCGGCGAGTCGTCGCGGACGCGGCCGAGATCGGCGAACGTCGGCGGGCCCTCGGTCAGCGTGACCTCGCCGAGCGCGAGCACGCCGGAGCGGATCTCGCAACCGCACAGCGCCAGGAGTTGGCGGCACACCGCGCCGCCGGCGACCCGCGCCGCGGTCTCGCGCGCGGAGGCGCGTTCGAGCACGTCGCGCAGGTCATCGTGGCCGTACTTCCAGGCGCCGGCGAGGTCGGCGTGTCCGGGGCGCGGGGCGGTCAGCCTTCGCCGGGCGGCCGCCGCGGGATCGACCTGCCAGGCGTCCATCACCTGCGCCCAGTTCTCCCAGTCGCGGTTGGGGATTGCGAGCACGAGCGGCGAGCCGAGCGTGACGCCGCCGCGCAACCCGGCACGCACCTCGACGCGGTCGTGCTCGATCTTCTGCCGGCCGCCGCGGCCGTGACCGTGCTGCCGCCGCGCCAGCTCGCGGTCGATCCCGTCCCGGTCGAGACGGAGGCCGGCGGGAACGCCGGAGAGCACCGCGACGACCTCGCGGCCGTGCGACTCGCCCGCGGTGACGAGTTCGATCGCCATCGATCGCCATCCTCCCCCGGGCGCGCAGGCAGCCGGCACGCCGCCGCCGACCGGAACCGTACCCTCCGGGGCACCGTAGCACACCGGCGGGGCGCGGGCCGGTCCGGCCTTGCGCGCCCGCCCGGGCCGACGTATCCTGAGGCACGATGCGTCGTCTGATCCTTGGTGCCGCCCTCGTCGCCGCCTGCGGCCTCGCGAGCGCGGAGGAGCTGTTCGTGCCGATGGTGGCGCAGCGGCCGGGCCAGGACGGCTCCTGGTGGAACACCGAGGTGTGGATCAGCAACCCCACGGTCGAGACCGGCTCGTACGGCGTCGTGTTCCTCCCCGCCGGGCAGCCCAACCTCGACGGGTTGCGCGCGGACCCGGCCCCCGAGGACCTGCCGCCGGGCACGACGGTGTACCGCAACGATCTCGTGCCCGAGGGCGGGATCGGCGTCCTCCGCTTCGTCACGACCCCCGGCGTGGTGGTGTTCACCCGGGTGTTCAACGCGGCCGGACGCGGCTCGTTCGGCCAGGGGATGCCGGCGCTGGCGCGCAGCGCCGCGACGCGACCGGGGGAGACCGCCGAGCTCGTCGGCCTGCGCCGCACGCCCGCGTTCCGCACCAACATCGCGCTCTTTAACCCGTCTACCGAGAACGGCGTCGTGCACGTGCGCCTGTACCTCCAGCACGGCGAGCTGGCGGGCGAGGAGGCGTACAAGCTCGCCCCCGGCGGCTATCTGCAGCTCGACGACGCCCTGCACGCGCTCGGCGTCCCGCGCGGCGAGCACGCGCGCGCCGAGCTGACCGGCACCGTGCCGTTCTTCGCCTTCGCGTCGGTGATCGACGCCCGCTCGGGCGCCCCGACGTTGGTGCC
>DAIDOU010000261.1 GCA_027458945.1 Acidobacteriota bacterium | reverse complement strand
ACGCGAGCCGCCGACGGGCAACGCCGCAGACGGTCCGCTATCGGCAGCGCCCTTGTGGCGAGACTCTTCTACAATCGGAGCATGGCTACCACCGTCGAGCAGATCCACACCGCGCTCGCTTCCGCCTACCCCCTCATCATGGTGCTCTCCAACGAGGAGGACCGCATCGAGCGGTTGATCCAGCGCTTCGCCGCCGCGGCGAAGCCGCAGCCGCTGCCGGTCGCCACCTGGAACTGTCTCGACGGCCTCTCCGGCCAGCCCGCCACCGAGGACCCGATCGCCGCGCTGCGTTGGCTGGAGACGCAGGGGCCGCGCGGTTTCTACGTCTTCAAGGACCTGCAGGCGCTGCTGCCGGGGAACCGCCCGCTGCTGCGGCGCCTGCGCGATACCGCGGCCGCGATCCGCAACACCGGCCGCTTCCTCTTTACGCTCGCTCCCGACGGCGAGGTGCCGTACGAGATGAAGCCTCTCACCTACGTCGTGACCTCGCTGTTCCCCGACGAGAGCGAGGTCGGGGCGGTCGTCGCCGCCGTCCTGCAGCAGACCGGCCGCACGGCCGAACCCGATCGCGCGCAGATCCTGATCGGCGCGCTGCGGGGGATGTCGCTGCTCGAGGTCGAAAGCCTGCTGCGCCGCCTCCTCGCTCGCCACCAGGCGGTGGACGACGCGTTCATGGCGGAGGTGCTCGCCGAGAAGGAGCAGATCATGCGCAAGGAGGGGATCCTGGAGTTCGTCCCTCCGATCCGCGCTCTCGGCGACCTCGGCGGCCTCGACCAGCTCAAGGTATGGGTGCGGCAGCGCGCCTCGCTGTTCACCCCGCAAGCGATGGCACAGGGGCTGCCGCGGCCCAAGGGCGTCCTGCTCATGGGCATGTCCGGTTGCGGCAAGTCGCTGGCGGTGAAGGTCATCGCCACCGAGTGGAAGCTGCCGCTGTTCCGCCTCGACATGAACCTCGTGTTCGCCGGGGTGCAGGGCTCGCCGGAGTGGGTGTTCCATCGGGCGCTCGAGGCGGTCGAGGCGGTGGCGCCAGCGGTGCTGTGGATCGACGAGATCGAGATGGGTGTCGCCGGGTACGCCGAGGGACAGACCGGCTCGATGACGCGCATCTTCTCGACGTTCCTCACCTGGATGCAGGAGCACCGCGCCGACGTGTTCGTCGCCGCCACCGCCAACCGCATCAACCTGCTCCCCGCCGAGATCATCCGCAAAGGACGGTTCGACCAGGTGTTCTTCGTCGAGCTGCCGAACGAGGAGGAGCGCAAGGAAATCCTCGGCATCCACTTGCGCGCGCAGGCGCTCGACCCCGGCAAGTACGACCTCGTGCTCCTCGCCTCCGCCGGACGCGGGTGGAACGGGGCCGAGATCGAGCAGGCCGTGGTCTCGGCGCGCATCGCCTGCAACGCGGAAGGCCGCCCCGTCGAGGAACGCGACCTGCTCACCGCCATGGGCCAGATCGTGCCGCTGTCGACCACGATGTCGGAGCAGATCAAGGCGATCCGCTCGTGGGCGCGCAC
>DAIDOU010000260.1 GCA_027458945.1 Acidobacteriota bacterium | reverse complement strand
CACGGCCCACGCCGACACCGCCGCGAACAGGAACGAGATCAGCAGCGTGAGCGCGAGCGCGATGAGCGCCTTGCTCGTGGCCCCCGGCACCCCGGCGAGCACGACGAAGCGGAAGTAGATCCCGATCGCGACCGCGGTCACGGCGCCGAGCACCGCGACCGTCGCCATCGGCACGTCCTGGTCGGTGCGCGGCAGCGCGGCGCCGGCGCCTCCCGCCTTCAGGCGCGTCAGCTCCTTGAGCACGGTGCGCAGCGCCTGCACGATCACCGGGCTCATCTTGGCGATCGAGATCAGGCCGGCGGCGAAGATGCCGCCGATGCCGATCAGGCGCACGTAGTTGCCGAACACGGCCTCGGCGTCGAGGCCGGCCACCGGCGGCAAGCCGGGGAACAGCCCGCCCGGGGCCTGCGCGCCGATGCGCGCCACCAGCGGCACGAACACCCAGTACGACAGGAACGAGCCGGCGCAGATGATCGCCGCGTAGCGCACGCCGATGATGTAGCCGAGCCCCATCACCGCCGCCGAAGTGTTGAGGGCGAAGATCGCCTTGAGCTTCTCGGTGGCGGTGTGGAACGCGGGCACCAGCGCGGTGGAGAACGTGTCGCGCCACGCCGTAAAGCCCGCCGCCAGGTAGTCGAGCACGAACCCGATCCCCATCGATCCGAGCAACACCCCGGCGGCCTTGCCGCCCTTCTCGCCGGTGACCAGGATCTCCGTCGTCGCGGTCGCCTCGGGGAACGGCAGCCGGCCGTGCATCTCGGCGACGAAGTAGCGGCGGAACGGGATCAGGAAGACCACGCCGAGCACCGCGCCGAGGAACGGCACCAGGAAGATCTGGGCGAACCCCGACCGGTTCTCGAGGCCGAGGACGAAGATCGCCGGCATCACGAACACCGAGCCGCCGACCACGATCCCGGCGGTCGCGCCGAGCGTCGCCACCTGCAGGTTCTCCAGCATCGTGGAGGGGCGCCGCCCCGACGCCCCGAGCAGCGCCGAGAACCCGACCGCGAGGATCGCGATCGGAATCGCGGTCTCCACCCCTTGCCCGAGCTTGAGCGCGATGTACGCCGCCGCCGCGGAGAACAGCACCGTCATCGCGAGGCCGACGACGATCGAGCGCGCCGTCACCTCGGGGACGGTGCGCGAGGCGCCGATCAGCGGCTCGTACGTCTCACCCGGCTGCAGCGGGCGGTAGGCGTTTTCGGGGAGACCGGGGATGACCTGCGGCGCCTCGGGGGTGTCCATGGCCGGTGATTGTAGCGCCTGTGCGGGCGCCGCCGGCGAGCCCGGGCCGGCCCGGGTCTCGCCCGCCGGATCAACCGGCCGGGGGGCGGGGCGGGGCCGGCGCGAGCGCCCGTGGGCGGGGGCGAGCCGGGCGGTGCCAGGCGCTCGGCACCGACGGTTTCTTCTCCCACCCCTGCACCTGGTCGAAGGCGAGGAACACCGCGACCGCGTACTTCCCGGAGACCGGCAGCGGGGCGTCCGGGTCGCGCGGGATCGCCGACTCGGGGAGCTCACCGAGGAGCAGGACGGCGTCGGCGCCGAGCTTGTCGGCGAGCGCCGCCAGGCGCGCCAGCTCGGCCGGCTCGGCCTTGCGCAGCGGCGTCGTCAGCTGCTGCACCGCGACGATGGTGTAGTCGTCGTCGGGCTCGACGAGGTAGAACTCGACGCCGCCCACGGTCGCGGCCGCGGCGCCGGTGGTGTCCGGCCAGACGCCGAGCGGCAGCGACGCGGCGGCCGCGAGCAGGGTGGCTGCGAGCATCGTCTCCTCCTCACCGCTCCGGGGTGAGCCGCTCGAGCCCGCCCAGGTACGGACGCAACGCCGCCGGCACCGTGACCGTGCCGTCGGCCTGCTGGTAGTTCTCCAGCACCGCGATCAGCGTGCGGCCGACCGCCAGCGCCGAGCCGTTGAGCGTGTGCAGGTAGCGCGTCTTGCCGCCGCCGGCGGGGCGGAACTTGAGGTCGGCGCGGCGCGCCTGGAAGTCCTCGCAGTTGGAGCACGACGAGATCTCGCGGTAACTCTGCTGGCCGGGGAGCCAGACCTCGATGTCGTGCGTCTTCGCGGCGGAGAACCCCATGTCGCCGGTGGACAGCGTCACGACCCGGTACGGCAGCTCGAGCCGCTGCAGCACCAGCTCCGCCTCGCGGGTGAGCGCGTCGAGTTCGTCGTAGCTGCTCTCCGGGGTGGCGAGGTGGACGAGCTCGACCTTGTCGAACTGGTGCTGCCGGATCAGGCCGCGCACGTCGCGGCCGTACGAGCCGGCCTCGGCGCGGAAGCACGGGGTGTAGGCGCAGTAGCGGCGGGGGAGCGTCTCGCCTTCGAGCACCTCGCCGCGGTGCAGGTTGGTGACCGGGACCTCCGCGGTCGGCACGAGGAAGTAGTCGGTCCCCTCGATGTGGAACAGGTCCGCCGCGAACTTCGGCAGCTGGCCGGTGCCGACGAGCGCCTGCCGGTTGACCATGAACGGGACGTACACCTCGCGGTAGCCGCGGCCGCGGTGGAGGTCGAGCATGAACGCAGTCAGGGCGCGCTCGAGCGCGGCGCCCGCCCCCCACAGCACCGCGAAGCGCGCGCCGGCGACCCGCGCCGCGCGCTCGAAGTCGAGGATCCCGAGCGCCGGGCCGAGGTCCCAGTGCGCCTGCGGCGGAAACGGGAACGCCGGCGGCTCGCCCCACGTCCGCTCCACCCGGTTGGCGCTCTCGTCCGGACCCTCCGGCACGCTCGCGTGCGGCAGGTTGGGGATCGTCAGCTCGAGCTCGGCGGTCTCGGCGCCGAGCGCCTCCGCGTCGCGCTCCGCGGCGGCGACCCGCGACCCCAGCTCGGCCATCTCGGCGCGCTTCGCCTCGGCCTCGGCCTTGCGTCCGGACGCGAACAGCGCGCCGACCTCCTTCGAGCCGCGGTTGCGCTCCGCCTTGAGCGCCTCGAGCTCGGCCTGGGCCTCGCGCCAGCGGGCGTCCACGGCGAGGAGGCGCTCGAACGGCGCGTCGCTGCGCCGCGCCGCCAGGGCGGCGCGGATGCGGTCGGGTGACGTGCGGACGAGCTCTCGCGCCAGCATGACTGACCTCCAGGCCGTGGATTGTTGGGCTTTCCCCGGCGGGAGTCAACCGCGGCCAGCTGCGAAACCGTATACTCGGCGCGATGATTCGCGGTCGCATCCTGGCGGGCCTGCCCGCGGCGGCGTTCGCCGCGCTGGCGGCGGCGATGGCGTACGTCGGGGCCGTGCCCGCGGGCGAGGCCGCCCTCGCGGCGCTCGCCGTGGCCGCCGCCCTGCTCCCCTCCGGCTGGGTCGCCCCTGGCGGCTGGGCGCGCCGCGCCGCGGAG
>DAIDOU010000259.1 GCA_027458945.1 Acidobacteriota bacterium | reverse complement strand
CGTAGTCGAACGCCCGGTTGGGGCCCACGGTCGCGTCCCCTCCCTTGGCAGGCTTCGTGCCCTCGGCCGGCGTCTCGGAGCCGAGGCGCTTCTCGAGCTTGGAGTCGAGCAGGCCGACCTTCTCTTGGGTGAGGAAGGCGGCGCCGTTGCCGACGGCCACCAGCGTGCCCCCCTCCTCGACCCACGCTCGCAGCCGCTTGACGCCGTCCTCGCCGAGCACCGAGGCGTACGACCAGCCGCGCGCCCACGCGTCCGGAAGCACGATGACGTCGAAGTGCGACAGGTCGGCGTGCGCCAGCGTCGCGGTGCGCACGGCGCTGACCGGGTAGCCGAAGACGCGCTCGAACGCCCAGCGCAGCCCGCCGGCGGAGAGCGGCGAGGTCGGGACGTCCCAGGCGATCGCCACGCGCGGCGGCACGAGCGGCACGACGTTGCTCGAGCCAAGGTCGATGCCGCGGTCGGCGTAGCCGGTGTCGACGCCGATCGCGTCCTCCCCGGTCGCGCGGGCCGCATCCTCGAGGCGCTGGCGCAGCCCGGGGTCGTTGCCGGCGCGGCGCACCACGATCGTTCCGGGGGCGAAATCGCGCCCGACGACGCTGAACGCCTTGCGCGCCACCGCGGCCTTCACCCCGTGCCGCAGCAGCTGCGCGAGCGCCCGCACCGAGGCGTCGCCGGTCCACGGCAGCAGGAACGCCACCTTCCCCTGACCGGTCACCGTACCGGACTGCGTCGCCCCGGGTTCGAGCCGCTCGAGGCCGAGCGCGTGCGGCACCGCGGTCACCGTTCGCGCCGACACTCGCCACAGCAGCGGCAGCGACCAGGCAGTGAGGTCGTAGATCTCGTCGGGCAGGCGCTTGGCGTCGCGGCGCGTCTGCTCCTGCTCGAACCCCTTCCCCATCGACTCGCCGCGCTCGAGCACGATGCGCGCGAGACGGCCGAGCGGCTGGTCCAGCGGCACGAGGACGGTGCCGGCCGCGACGCCCCCGGCGCCGACGGTGACGCGGAACGCCTCGATCCCCTCGCGGGCGAGCAGCTCGCCGAGCTTTCCGGCCGCAACCGCGTCGCGGCCGTCCCCGAGGACGTAGGCGCGCGCCGGCCCGCGTGCCCCCTCGGTCACCGCGGTCTGACGGAACGCGTACCAGCCGTGCAGGAACCTCTCGCGGTTGTCCGCGGTGGTGAGACAGGTCGTGAACGCCGCGAGGAGGTGGTGTCCCACGCAGTCGGCGTAGGTGAGCAGGGTGCCGTCCTTCAGCCGCGTGACCAGCCCGCGGCTGGAGGCCTGCTCGAACGTCATCCCCACCGCGCCGGTGAGCGTCGGCCACGAGTCGCCGTAGCCGGGGTAGAACGCGTCGAACACCTCGCGCGTCCAGTAGCGGAAGCCGTGCGCGTCGAACGCGGCGGCGTTGCCGCGGCCGAGCAGGTCGACCAGGGCGTCGCCCTCGCCTTCCAGCAACGGGTGCCGCGGGATCGCGGGCGGTGCGAAGTAGTACCCCTCCTCGGCGCCCATCTCGTGCAGGTCCGCCTCGACGATCGGGTGGTAGCGCAGCATCGCCGCGACCCGCGCCCGGCTCTCCGGCTCGCTGAGCACGAACCAGTCGCGGTTGAGGTCGAACAGGTCGTGCGACACGCGCCCGCCCGGCCACGGCTGCACGTGCTCGGCGCTCGCGGGCTCGGGATCGGGCTGCAACCCGGTCGCCTGCCGGACCGACGCGACGAAGCGTGCGCGCCCGTCGGGGTTCTCCACCGGGTCCACGACCACGATCGTGTCGGCGAGGACGCGGTCGATCTCCGGGCCACGCCCGGCCGCGAGGTGGTAGGCGAGCGCGAGACCGGCATCGGCCCCCGACGCCTCGTCGCCGTGCACCGAACACTGGATCCAGACGATCGCCGGCAGCCGGTGGATCAGCTCCTCCGCCTGGCCCGACTTGAGCGACCGGGCGTCGCCGAGGGTTGCGAGTCCCGCCTGCACCTCGTCCCAGCGCGCCAGATTGCCCGGTGAGGCGATCACCAGCAACACCAGCGGCCGCCCCTCCTCGGAGCGTCCGTACTCGAGCAGGCGCACGTGCGACGGCGCCGACGCCGCCAGCGCGCGGGCGTACGTGACGATCTCGTCGGGGGTGGTGATCTGCGCGCCCCAGTCGAAGCCGAGCACCTTCTCGACCGTGGCCACGCCCGGGTCGTGGACCGCCTTCGGCAGCACGTCGAGCGGCC
>DAIDOU010000258.1 GCA_027458945.1 Acidobacteriota bacterium | reverse complement strand
GGTGGAGAACTCGTCGAGCCAGACCGTGCTGCCGTCGGCGAGCTGCACCTCGACGCGCGCCCCGCGCGAGCTGTCGAGACGGTCGCCGGCGAGGACCGGCATGTTGACGACGACGTCCATGCTCTCGCCCCCGTGCCCCGGTTGCAGCGTCGCGTAGCGCTCGAGGTACGAGATGTAGCTCAGCGAGGTCATGTCGTCCCCGGCAAAGGCCGCAGCGGCCGTCACCATCCCGGCAAGAACCCCGATGATCGCGAAACGAGAGCGTTTCATGCCGACCTCCCTTCGCTCCTCTACCCGTCGAACAAGCAAGAGACGTGCCACTACCGCGGCAGGACGCGGTCGAGCACGATCTGCTGTTGCGCCTGGCGCAGCTTGACCAAGGTGCGGGCCGGGTAGTACCCGGAGCGCAGGCTGACGTTCGGGTAGGTGACGCAGCCGGGGCCGAGGAGCACGCCGGGGTTGAGCACCGTGTTGCACCCCGTGCGGCACTCGTCGCCGAGCACGGCCCCGAACTTGCGCAGGCCGGTCCGCACGGTCTGGCCGTCGTGCGGGAAGCTGACCTCCCCGCCGACGTTCTTCACGTTGGAGAGGATCGTGCCCGCGCCGAGGTTGACGTCGCGGCCGAGGATGCTGTCGCCGACGTAGTTCTGATGCGGCGCGTGGGCGCCGTCGAGGAGGATCGCGGTCTTGACCTCGCTGTGGGCGCCGACGACGCAGCCGTCGCCGAGGACGACGCGGCCGCGCAGGTAGGCGCCGGTCCGGATCTCGCAGCGCTCGCCGACGACGAGCGGGCCGCGCAGCACCGCGCCGGGCTCGACGGAGGTGCCCGCCCCGATGAAGATCGGCCCGCCGAGGACGTGGACGCCCGCGGGCAGCCCGGGCACGATCTCCCACCGTGTCCAGGCGGCGAGGTAGTCGTCCAGGGCCTCGCCGAGCGCGTCCCAGACCGGGCGGCCGGGGCGGAAGACGGCGGCGTGGCGGAAGCCGTCGAGCGCGAAGAACTCCTCCGGGAGGAACGTTGGCATGGCGCGGAGTATAGCGCCGGCCCCGAGGGGACTCAGGTCGCGGCGGGGGCGCGCTTGACGACGACGAGGGTCTGGTCGTCCTCCGGCGTCGCGCGGGCGGCGAACCGGCTCACCGCCTGGAACACGGTCTGCACGATCTCCACGGCCGGCCGGCCGGCGTGGCGGGCGACCAGGCGCTGCAGGCGCGCGATGCCGAACTCCTCGTCGTTGCGGTGATGGTGGCACTCGGTGATCCCGTCGGTGTAGAGGACGAGGATGTCGCCGGGACGCAGCTGCGCGAAGCCCCGTAGGTAGGTCGCGTTCGGTGAGGGACCGAGGACCATCCCGCCCTCGCGCAGCAGCTCGACCTCACCGTCGTCGTGGAGGATGAACGGCTGCACGTGGCCGGCGTTGACGTAGATGAGGTTGCCGGTGATCTCGAGCTCCGCGAGGAACAGCGAGACGAACTTGGAAGCCAGCTTGGAGCGGTTGATGATCGCGTTCAGCCGCTCGACGGTGCGCGCGACCTTGAAGTCCCGCGTCAGCCCCATCCGCAGCCCCATGTAGACGTCGCGCACCTGCAGCGCGGCCGGCAGGCCGTGCCCGGACGCGTCGGCGATCACCAGGTCGAAGTTCTCCGGCGTGATCGGGATGTAGTCGAAGAAGTCGCCGCCGACGGTCTCGGCGGGGCGCGAGTCGCCGGCGATGTCGAAGTCGCCGTAGCGCGGCGTCCGCTTCGGCAGGATCGAGCTCTGGATCATGCGGGCGTCCTGCAGGATCGACTCGAACCTCTCCTGGCGCAGCTTCTGATTGATCGCGAGGCGGACGATGTTGAGCGAGGACTGCAGGTCCTCGGTGGAGCCGCGGGCTGGGTCGACGTCGAACGAGATCAGGTAGTCGCCGTCTGCGACCGCGATCGCGGCGAAGCGCTCGCGCGTGCCGAGGTGGGCCTCCAGAGACGGGTCGAGCTCGGGCGCGTTGCGGGCCATCACGACGAGGCCCGAGTCGAGGACGGCCTCGATCGCGGCGTACTCGCGCGGCACCCGCATCCCGATCGCGCCGGCGTCGGCGGTGCCGAACACCTGCACGAGGTCGTACTCGCTCCCTTCGAGGCGGTAGATGCGTCCGCCGAGGATGCCGAGGTCGTCGCGGAAGTTGGCCGTCATGTAGCTGGTCACGTTGCCGATGGTGCCGAGGATGTCGCCGGCGTGCTCGATCGCGTCGAGCGTGCGCTCGACCCGGCGGAAGAGGGACTTGGGGGTGCTGACGGGCAGCTGTGCCCGGCGCTTGCGACGACTCATCGTTGACACCTCATTCGGGTTCGGCCTCGCCGTCGCCGACGGGTCGAGGCGCGAGCAGCTTACCACCGTGCGCTCAGCGGGGAGCCGTCGCCGCCGTGTCTGAGATCTCGCGCAGCATCGCGAGAGCCGACCGGTTGCCGGGCTCGAGCGCGAGCGCCCGCTCGAGGTCCTTCCGGGCGCGGTCGGGGCGGGAGCGGGCCAGCTCCGCCCTGGCGAGCGCGACCCACGGGTCCGCCAGCCGCGGCGCCAGCGAGCGCGCGCGCTTGTACAGCCGCATCGCGGCCCGCAGCCGGCCCTGGGTGAGGTCGAGGTCACCCCGCACGATCAGCGTGTGCGGCGTGGCGTCCGTGACCTTGAACGCCTTCAGCGCCAGCTCGGCCTCGTGCTCGCGGCCGATCGACCGGTACAGCGAGGCCAGGTTGCCGAGGATGACTGCGTCTTCGGGGGCGACCGTGAGCGCCTGCCGGTAGGCCTCGAACGCGCCCTTGATGTCGCCGAGGCGGCGGCGCGCAACGCCGACGTTCCCCCAGGCCGGAGCGAACCTCGGGGCGAGCCTCGTCGCCCAGTCGAAGTAGTGCAGCGCCATCTCGGGGTTGGCAGCCAGGAGCTCGTCGGCACCGCGGTTGTTGAGGTACAGCGCGGTGATCCAGAGGTCGTCGAGCGGCTGCAGGTTGGTGGGGAGTTCATGCGGTCGCCGGTCGAAGTCGAAGCAGTACCAGCTCGTTTCGTACGACAGCGCCGCGACGACGTGGTTGTTCACGATGATGAGGTCGCCCTCCTTCTCGGTCGCCTGCACGCGGCGCACGAGGGCCGTGGTGACGGGGAGGCCGAGCGATCGGCCCATCGCGACGAAGAGGTTGGTGAACGAGAGGCAGTTCCCCTCGCGGAGGCCGAACGCCTCCTCGGCGGTGTACGTCCCGCGGTTCTCGTAGCGGAACGGGAAGAGCGTGCCGTCGAACAGCGCCCGCTGCAGCCGCCGCAGCCGGTCGAGCGCGGTGCCGCTGCCGGCGAGGTGGGCGGCGGCGTCGCGAATCTGGGCGTTCACCAGCAGCGGATCGGGCACCTCGTTCGGGTCCACTCCGCGCCGCGCCAGCTCGGCCCGCCACGCCTCCGGACTCATGAACATCGTGCGCTGGGTGGTCGAGGCGCAGCCGGCCGCGAGGACGGCGGTGAGCGCGATCGCTTGCAGGGCTTTCACGGATCAAGTATACGGAGCACCGCGGCCGGGGTTAGCCCGCCGGCCGACTCGCGCCGCCGGCGCGGTGTTAGGCTTGGCCGGCGGTCAGGGAGGAACGATGGCGGACGACGAGCTGCTGTTGGCTGACGAGAACGGGGTGCGCTGGATCACGGTGAACCGGCCGGCAAAGCTGAACGCCCTCAACCGGGCGCTGGTCGCGCGCCTCGGCGAGGCGATCGCGGCGGCCGGCGCCGACGACGCGGTGCGCGCCGTCGTGATTACGGGCGCGGGCGAGAAGGCGTTCGTCGCCGGCGCCGACATCGCGGAGTTCGTTGGCCTCGGCGCCGCCGAAGCCCGGGCGATGGCGCGGGCGGGGCAGGCGGTGTTCGACGCGATCGCGGCGCTGTCCAAGCCGGTGGTCGCGGCGGTCAACGGCTTCGCCCTCGGCGGCGGCTGCGAGCTGGCGCTCGCATGCCACATGCGCGTCGCCGCGACCAACGCCCGCTTCGGCCAGCCCGAGGCGAAGCTGGGGCTGATCCCGGGGTACGGCGGCACGCAGCGTCTCGCCCGCCTGGTGGGCCAGGGGCGGGCGCTCGAGCTGCTGCTCACCGGTGGCACGGTGGACGCCTCGACGGCGTTGGCGTGGGGCCTCGCCAACCGGGTCGTCGAGCCGGGCGAGTTGCGGGCGGCGGCGCAGAAACTGGCGGACGAGACCGGGGCGGTGTCGCCGCTGGCGGCCGCGCGCTGCCTGGAAGCGGTCCGCATCGGGCTCGACCTGCCGCTGGGCCGCGGCGAGGAGGTGGAGGCCGCGCTGTTCGGCCTGTGCGCCGCCAGCGAGGACATGCGTGAGGGGACGGCGGCTTTCCTCGAGAAGCGGGCGCCGCGCTTCACCGGGCGGTGACGCGCTGACGCGGCGCGCCGGGCCGTTGCGATGAGCGCGCGATGAGATCGCTCGACCGCTACCTGTTCGACTGGGACGCCGCCGCGGGGCGCCGCGCGGGGGACGCCCTCGAGTTCGACGACGAGACGCTGCGCGACGGGTTGCAGAGCGCGTCGGCGCAGCGCCCCGCCGTCGAGGAGCGCGTGCGCTTCCTCGAGCTGGTCGCGGCGCTCGGGATCGGGTCGGCCGACGTGGGGATGCCGGGCGCCGGTCCGGCCGCGGCCGCGGAGGCCAGCGCGCTGTGCCGCGCGATCGTCGAGGGCCGGCTCCCGATCACCCCCAACTGCGCGGCGCGCGCCACGGAGGCGGACATCCGGCCGGTGCTCGAGATCGGGCAGAAGCTCGGGACGCCGGTCGAGGTCATGCTCTTCCTGGCATCGTCCCCTTTGCGCGGCGTGGTCGAGGGTTGGAGCCAGGCCGAGGTGGTGGCCCGGGCGGACCGCTGGGTGAGGTTCGCGGTGCGCCGCGGCGCGCCGGTGACGTTCGTGGCGGAAGACGCGACGCGCACGAGCCCGGAGGCGCTGCGCACGGTCGTCGTGACGGCGGCAGGCGCCGGGGCGACCCGGATCTGCCTTGCGGACACCGTGGGGCAGGCCACGCCGGCCGGTGCGGCGCGCATCGTGGCGTTCGCGCGGCGAGTGCTGGACGAGGCCGGGGCGGGGGGTGTCGGGCTCGACTGGCACGGTCACGACGACCGCGGGCTCGCGGTGGCGAGCGCGCTCGCGGCGGCGGCGGCAGGGGCGAACCGCCTGCACGGCACCGCGCTCGGCGTCGGCGAGCGCGCCGGGAACGCGCCGATGGAGCTGCTGCTCGTCAACGCGCGACTGCTCGGCTGGGCCCGCCCCGACCTGTCGCGCGTGGCGGAGTACGCGGCGCACGCCAGCCGGATGACCGGCGCCGCGATCCCCAGCGGGGCTCCCGTGGTGGGGAGGGACGCGTTCCGGACCGCGACAGGGGTGCACGCGGCGGCGCTCGTCAAGGCGCAGCGGCTGGGCGGTCGCGAGTTGGCCGACCTCATCTACTCGGCGGTGCCGGCGGCGTGGCTCGGGCGGGAGCAGGAGATCGAGGTCGGGCCGATGTCCGGAGCGGCCAACGCGCGCGCCTGGCTCGCGAGCCGCGGCCTCGCGAGCGATGAGGCGACGGTGGCACGCCTGCTCGCCGCGGCCAAGGCGGCCGACCGCACGCTCTCCGACGAGGAGTTGCGGGCGGCAGCGGCCGCGCGGGAGTAGCCGGCGCGGCGGTGCGAACGATGCGGCCCGTCGCAGGTCGCGGTTGCGCCGCGGCGCGGCGGTGTGCACAATGCGACGGTCGGATGCGGTGAGGAGGGTCGGATGAAGGTCCACGAGTACCAAGCGAAACAGATCCTGGCCCGGTACGGCGTCGCGATCCCGCGCGGGAAGGTGGCGACGACGCCGGCCGAGGCGAAAGCGGCCGCTGCGGAGCTCGGCGGCAAGGTCGTCGTCAAGGCGCAGGTGCACGCCGGCGGCCGCGGCAAGGCCGGCGGCGTCAAGCTGGCCGCGGGCCCGGACGAGGCGGTCAAGGTTGCCGGCCAGATCCTCGGCATGAAGCTGGTCTCGAAGCAGACCGGGCCGGCCGGGAAGATCGTCCACAAGGTGCTGGTGGAGGAGGCGCTCGGGATCTCCCGCGAGCTCTACCTCGGGGTGGTTCTCGACCGTTCCGCCGGCCTGCCGGTGATGATGGCCTCGAAGTTCGGCGGGATGGAGATCGAGGAGGTCGCCGCCGAGCACCCCGAGGCGATCCTCAAGGAGCACTTCAGCCCGCTCGCCGGCCTGCAGGCGTTCCAGGCGCGCAAGCTCGGCTTCGCCCTCGACCTGGCCGGCGACACGCTGAAGAAGTTCGTCAAGCTGGTCACCGCGCTGGCGCGCGCCTACAACGAGGCCGACGCGACGCTCGCCGAGATCAACCCGCTGCTGGTCACCTCCGCCGGCGACGTGCTCGCGCTCGACGCCAAGATGAACTTCGACGACAACGCGATCGCTCGTCACCCCGAGATCGCGGCGATGCGCGATCTCGACGAGGAGGAGCCCCTGGAGGTCGAGGCGTCGAAGTTCGACCTCAACTACATCAAGCTCGACGGCACGATCGGCTGCATGGTCAACGGCGCCGGGCTCGCGATGGCGACGATGGACATCATCAA
>DAIDOU010000257.1 GCA_027458945.1 Acidobacteriota bacterium | reverse complement strand
CGGCGAGCGGCGGCGGGCCGAGGCGGTGGGAGAGCGGGAGGAGGTCGGGAAAGACCGCGTCAATCCGCCGCATCGACCGGCCCCGCAAGCCACGCCTCGATCCCCGGCCGGCCGCCGCCGACGGCGCGGCGCACGTACTTGGCGAGCACGTCGGTCTCGAGGTTGACGAGGTCGCCGGCCCGCCGCTCCTTCAAGGTTGTCGCCTGCAGCGTGGTCGGGATCAGCGCGACCTCGAACCACCCGTCGCCGAGGCCGGACACGGTCAGCGAGACGCCGTCCACCGCGACGGACCCCTTCTCCGCCACCTCGGGGGCCAGCGTCGCCGGGAGCGCCGCGCGCAGCGTCCAGAACTCCGCCCCGGGGCGGATCGCCGCGACCGGCACGGCCGCGTCCACGTGACCGAGGACGAGGTGGCCGCCGAGACGGTCGCAGGTGCGCAGCGCCCGCTCGAGGTTGACGCGGGCGCCGGCACGCAGCCGCCCCAGCGTCGTGCGGGCCAGCGTCTCGGGCGAGAGGTCGGCCGCGAACGAGGACCCGGACGGATCCACGACCGTGAGGCAGGCGCCCTGAACCGCCACGCTCTCTCCCGCCGCCAGCGGCTCGCCCGGAAGCCGGCACGCCACCTCCAGGCGAGCGCCCCGCCCGCGGCGGACGATGCCGCGCACCTCGCCGACGGCGGCCACCAGCCCGCTAAACACTCTCGACCTCCGCCTCGACCACGAGGTCCTCGGCCAGGCGCCGCACCTCGACGAAGCGCAACCTGACGCCCTCCTGCGGCGACGGGAACCCCGCGCCGCCGACCGAGGGGGTGGCCTCCCGCCCGCCGAGCACCAGCGGCGCCACGAAGGCGTGCACCCGCTGCGCCAGCCGTTCGCGCAGGAACGACCAATGCACCTCGCCCCCGCCCTCGACCAACACCGAGCTGACCTGGCGCGAGCCCAACCAGCGCAGGACCTGACGCAGGTCGCAGCGGCCGTGCTCGTCCTCGCCGACCTCGACCACGGTCGCCCCGAGGCGCTCGAGCTCCCGCCGTCGCTCGGCGGCGGCCCCCTCGCGACAGAACAGCGTCACGTCGGCGGCGTCCCGCCCGACCATCGTGCACCCCGGCGGCGTGCGCAGCGCCGTGTCGAGCACCACCCGCGCGATGTGAGGGTTGGGGTTGAGCCCGAGGTGCCGGGTCAGGCGCGGGTCGTCGGCGAGCACGGTGTTGACGCCGACGAGGAGCGCGTCGAACTCCTCCCGCAGCGCGTACCCCTCCCGCCGCGAGGCCTCGGACGTGATCCAGCGCGAGCGGCCGCCGCGGGCGGCGAGTTTCCCATCGAGCGTCATCGCCATCTTCAACGTCACGAAAGGGCGCCCGGTCGTCATCCAGTGGAAGAAGCGGCGGTTCGCCGCCCGGCACGCCGCCTCCTCCACCCCCTCGATGACCTCGATCCCGGCCGCGCGCAGCGTCTCGACGCCTCGCCCCGCCGTCACCGGGTTCGGGTCGCGCGTCCCGATCACGACGCGCGCGATCCCGGCCGCGAGGATCGCCTCCACGCACGGAGGGGTACGTCCCTGGTGGGCGCACGGCTCGAGCGTCACGACCATCGTTCCGCCCAGCGCCGGGCCGGTCGCCGCCTGCAGCGCCGCCACCTCGGCGTGGGGCCCGCCGCAGGCCAGGTGCGCACCGGAGCCGACCACCTCG
>DAIDOU010000256.1 GCA_027458945.1 Acidobacteriota bacterium | reverse complement strand
CGGCGCGCCGCCGCGGCCGCGGCCGCGGTGGTGCTCGCCAAGGGGGCACGCACCGTCATCGCGGGCGGCGAGGGGTGGGCGCTCGTCAACCCGACCGGCACGCCCGGGTTGGCCTCGGGCGGAGCCGGCGACGTGCTCACCGGCGCGATCGGCGCCTTGCTCGCACAGGGCGTCCCGCCGTTCGAGGCCGCGGCGGCGGGAGCGTTCGTGCACGGCCGCGCCGCCGAACTCGCCGGTGAGCGCTTCCCCGGGGCGGTGCCCGCCGGCGAGCTCGCCGAGCATCTCCCGGCGGCCGAGGCCGAGCTCCGGGTCCGGTGATGAACCCCGCGGTGCTGCCGTTGGAGGAGCCGCTCCCCGATGCGGCGGCCACCGAGGCGCTCGGCCGGCGGCTCGCCGGTCTGCTGCGGCCGGGCGACCTCGTGCTGCTCGAGGGTCCGCTGGGGGCGGGGAAGACGACGCTGGTGCGCGGCCTGGTCGCGGAGCTGGGCGGCGACGCGGGCGAGGTGTGCTCGCCCACGTTCGTCCTGCTGGAGAGCTACGCCGTGTCGTCGGGCCCGATCGCCCGCGTTCACCACGCCGATCTTTACCGCCTGCGCGGCCGCGACAGCGCACCGCTCGACGAGGTGGGGCTCGGCGAGGCCCTCGACGACCCCGCGGCGGTCACGGCCGTGGAGTGGCCGGAATCGTGGGGCTGGCTCGCCGGCCTCGCGCCGCGCGTCCTGCGAGTCCGCCTCGCCGAGCACGGCGCCGGACGCCTGGCGCGGGCGGCGTGGGCGGAGGCCGCGGCGACCTGACGCGGGGACCGCAGCGGGGGCGGACGCCGCTCAGCGCTTGAAGAAACCGCTCTGGGGCTTCTCGGGCGCGGGCTTGGGCGCGCTGGCGATCTGCTGGTTGAGCTCGCGGATGCGCTCGTTGAGCGCGTTGACTCGCGCCTCCGACTCGCGCCCGAGGCGGTCCTTCTCGGCGCGCGCCGCCTCGAGTTGGTTGCGCAGCTCGGCGGCCGTGGTGCCGGTCGCGACGAGTTCCTGCTTGGCGGCGGCGAGCTGCCCCTCGAGCTGCGCGAGGACCTCGTCCTTCTCCAGCGCGCGCTGCCGCCAGCGCTCCTCCTGCTCCTCGTACAGTTTCTTGATCTCCATCAGCTCGACGATGCTGGCGAAGTCGGCGGGGGATGGTGCCACGGTGCCCTCCCGCTGCGCCTCCTCGATCTTGGGGAAGAGCTTGCGCAGCTTCAACGAGAGGTCGTCCGGGTCGTTCGACTTCTCCCGGGCCATCTCGTAGGTGATGACCCCGTTCGCGAGTAGCGCGACGAGGCTCTGGTTCATGGTCTGCATCCGGAAGTACGCGACCGAGCCCTCGATCTCGTCGTGGATCTCCTTGATCTCGCCGTGCTCGATGTTGGTCGCGATCTTGGGCGAGTTGACGAGGACCTCGGTGGCGGGCACGAGCCCCTGGCCGTCGGCGCGGGCAACGAGTTGCATCGACACCACCGCGCGCAAGACCTGGGCGAGCTGCGAGCGGATCTGGCCCTGCTGGTCGGGGGGGAACAGGTCGATGATCCGGTCGATCGTCTGGCTGGCGTTGTTGGTGTGCAGCGTGGAGAACACCAGGTGCCCCGTCTCCGCCGCGGTGATCACGGTCGAGACGGTGTCGAGGTCGCGCATCTCCCCGACCATGATGACGTCGGGGTCCTGCCGCATCGCGTTGCGCA
>DAIDOU010000255.1 GCA_027458945.1 Acidobacteriota bacterium | reverse complement strand
CGGCGCCGGGCCTGGCCACGACGGCGCAGGTCGCGGCCGCCGCGGCCCGCCTCGCCGAGTTGCGAGCCGGGGCGGAGGCGCGCATGGCGAGGGGGTTCTCGGCCCCCGCCTCGGAGGAGGCGCACCGGCTCCTGCGCGAGCTGCTCGACGACGGCGAGGCCGAGCCGTCCGAGGGGGGGAACCCGGCGCGCCCGCCAGTCCGCGACGAGCGCGACTCACCCGCCACCGCCGCAGGCTCGGCGCTCCACGGCATCCTCGAGCGCCTCGATCTCGCCGGCGACATCCGCGCCCAGCTCGCCGCGGCCCGATCCTCGCTCGTCGTTCTGATGGAAGGGCTGATCGGGCCGGAGCGGCGCGGCGAAGCGGTGCGCCGCGCCGGGGAGGTCCTCGCTCGCCTGGCGGCCGGCCCGCTTCCCGCGCGCCTCGCCGCGATCGCGCCGCACGTGCTGGCGCGGGAGCTGGCCGTCCTGCTGCCGCCCGACGTCGGCGCGACCGGCCCGGTGGGGTTCGTCGCCGGCGCGATCGACCTCCTCTACCGCGACCCGGCCAGCGGCGAGCTGGTCATCGCCGACTACAAGAGCGACGTGGTGACGGGAGACGACGAGGTGGCCGCGCGCGCCGCCTCGTACGCGCCGCAAGGCGCGGTCTACCGGCGGGCGGTCGCCCTGGCGTTGCGCCCGCCGCGGCCGCCGCGCTTCGAGCTCTGGTTCCTCCACGCCGGGATCGTCGTCGCCGGCTGCTGAGGCGCCGGCGGGCGCGGGTGACCGGCGGTACCGGCCGTGGGGCGGTTGTGTGGCATGATGCGCGCGGAGGGAGCCAGGTGGTTCAGCGCGCCAGCGCGATCGAGATCGGCCCGATGGATATGGACGGCGGCGTCGCCGACGCGCGCACGCTGTTCAAGGAGTACGCATCCTCGCTCGGTCACGAGTTCTCGCTGCAGGACTTCGCCCGCGAGCTGGCGGAGTTGCCGGGCGCCTACGCCCCCCCGGACGGGGCGCTGCTGCTGGCGCGCTGGGACGGCCGCCTGGCCGGGTGCGTCGCGCTGCGCCCGCTCGGCGGCGGCGTGTGCCAGATGCGCCGCCTGTTCGTCCGCCACCAGTTCCGCGGCAAGGGCCTCGGCAAGCGGCTGGCGCTCGCGGTGATCGAGGCCGCGAGAGGCGCCGGTCACACGGTGATGCGGCTCGAAGTCTCCCCGTGGATGGTCGAGGCGATCGCGATGTACCGCGCGATGGGGTTCCAGCCGATCGCGCCGGCCGCCGCCGGCAGCGGCGTAGCGATGGAGCTGCCGCTCGCGTGAGACGGTTCAGTCGCGCGCCGGCTTGCGCTGGAAGCGCACGGTCTTGACCCACGTCTGCTGCTCGCGCTTGACCACGTCGAGCCAGAGGGCGCGCGCGACCACTGCGATCCACAGCTGGCAGTAGGTGAAGTAGGCGAGCACGATCAGCCCGATCTTGGCGAACGAGTCCTCGCGGTCGTAGGCGAGCGCGAGCAGGATCTCCATGATGAAGAGCAGGAACGCGAGCACCCAGACGGCGGTGTACGGCCCCGGGAGCGGGATCGCGACGAGGTGCACGAGGCTGGCCAGGAAGAGCAGGTCGGAGGCGACGATGGCGACGAAGAAGACGTAGTAGAGCGAGAGCAGGTAGAGCACCTCGATCGCCAGCACCTTGTCCTTGAACTTCGGGATCTGGCGGAAGAACTTGGTCGCCACGTAGTTGTTGCCCCGCACCCAGCGCGTGCGCTGCTTGAACCAGACGCGCCACGTCTCCGGCTCCTGCTCGTGGGTGACGGCGTACGGGATCACCTTGATCCGGAACCCCTCCATGTAAATCCGGATCGACATCTCGGAGTCCTCGGTGATCGCGCTCTCGTCCCAGCCGCCGAGGTGGTCGAGGAGGGGGCGGCGGATGACGTAGTTCGTCCCCGGCAGCGTCGAGACCCGGAACAGCGCCCAGCGCCCCGCCTGCACGATCGACTGGAACGAGAGCGTCTCGACGTTGATGAAGCGGGTGAGCAGGTTGCGGTCCTTGTTGACGGTGCGGAACTTGCCGATGCAGGCGCCGAGCTCGGGGTGGAGGAGCAGCTGCGCCACGAGGTAGCGCAGCGAGGCGGGCTCCGGCGTGTTGTCGGCGTCGTAGACCGAGATCAGGCCGGCGTCGGTGTGCGCCAGGCCGATGTTGAGGGCGCGAGACTTGCCCTTGCCGCCCTCGCCGGGAGGCACGTCGATCAGGCGAATGCGGCGATCGCGGCCGGCAAACTCGGCGACGATCGCGCCGGTGTCGTCGCTGGAGCCGTCGTTGATCACCAGCACCTCGTAGCGGTCGGCCGGGTAGTCGAACGCCAGCATCGCCTCCAGGGTGTGGCGGATCACGATCCCCTCGTTGTGCGCCGGAATCAGCACCGCGACCTCGGGCCAGTCGAAGACGAGACCGTCGACCTCGCGCTTTTCCTTGGCGGAGCGCAGCGTGTGAAAGAAACCCGCCACCGTGAGGACGAGCTGGTAGGCGATCATGAACCAGATCAGGATCACGGCGGCGACGAAGACGATGGAGAGGTCGAGCTGCAACAGGCTGTCGCTCACGCGGTCCGCCGTCGGGGTCGCACGCGCACGACCAGGTAGAGGCTCACCAGCAGCCCGACCGCGACGGCGCCGAAGATCGCGATCACGTACGACGACCAGAAGCTGGTGATGTTGACGCCGTAGCTGACGCCGCTCTGGGTCACGAGCAGCACGGTGTGCTCCCCGGGCGGCAGGATCAGCGCGTCACGGCCGTTGCCGGGGAGCACCGCGAGCGGGGTCTCGTGCCCGTCCACGAACAGGGCGAACGGCTGCCGCGCCAGCGTGGCGATGCAGCGGTTGCCGGAGCGGTAGCCGAACGTGACGCTGCGCTGCGAGCTCTTCTGGAAGAGGAGGTCGCCCGTGATCGAGAGGAGCTGCGAGTCCGGCACGCCGGGCTGCAGCGCCTCGAGCGTGGGCTGCGCCGGGGTGACGGTGTACTTCCCGGCCGGGAGCAGGAAGCGGCCGCGGCCCAGGGTGCGCAGGCGCTGGCCGTCGCGCCACGCCTCCTGCACGTCGGTGGCGAGCTGGAGCACGATCGGGGTCGGGGTGTCGATCGCCCAGCCGC
>DAIDOU010000254.1 GCA_027458945.1 Acidobacteriota bacterium | reverse complement strand
TCCCGACATCTCGACGAACGGCTTCGCCATCTCCTCGGCGGTGAGGCCGAAGTCGAGGCCGTGCGTCTCCTCGAGGCGGCGCACCGCCTTCGGCGTCAGCGCCACCATCTCGTAGGCGAAGTGAATCGAGTTCTCGGCGGCCTCGGGGTGGCCGAGGACGCGGATCGCCTCCTTGACCACCTTCTGCGGGTACGACTGGCGCACGTCGATCACGTTGTAGACGCGCGCGCCGGCGCCGAACGAAGCGCCCGCCGGGCGGAGGGCAGGGTCGGAGGCGGTGCGGTAGAGCGTACCGTCCCCCTCGCCGTAGCGCACCGGCGCGGCGGCGGCCTCGTGCGCGAAACGGGCGAACGGCCGGTAGCCGAAGTCGTGCAGCGCGCCGCCGGCGTCGCGCAGCAGGCCGAGCTTCCACAGCTGGTAGGCGATGTCCTTGCCGGTGTAGGTCACGGTGCCGTTGGACCGCAGCAGGATCTTGTCGGCGTCCGCCATCCCGGCGAACTCGGGCGAGTCCGCGAGCGACATCACCCAGCAGCCGGCGTTCTTGCCTGCCTCCTCGAGCCGGATCGCGCCCGCCGCCTGCAGCAGCTCGAACGCCCGCTGCCAGAAGCCGCGGTGGAGGATGTCCGACTCGTGCGGGAGGACGTCGTAGGCGATCCCGAGCCGCCCCATCGTGACGAGGTGGCAGCGTACGTTGGCCGCGGCGACGGCGGCGGCGAGCCTGGCGATAGAACCGGGGTTCGGGGCTCGGGGCTCGGGGCCCGTGGAAGTCAGATCCTTGATGGCCTGGTCGAGCGACAACTCGGGAGGGAAGCCGGCCTCGATCGCGTGCAGCACCTCGGCGCGCCGCGCGGCCGCGCTCTCGTCCTCCTCGTACCAGCGGGTCACCCGTGGGTAGAGCTCCCAGCACAGGTCGTCGAAGTCGGCCTCGCCGAGGACGTCGCTCGCCAGCGTTCCGGCGGCGTCTCGTTCGGCCAGCGCGGCCAAGACCGCGGCGCGCGACGGCGCCGCAAATGCGGGCCACGCCGCGGCGACGGCCGCGAGCAGGCGCTCCTCAGGGAGGAAGAGGAAGCCGACGACGACGTCGGCGACCTGGACGCCGGTGTCGTCGATGTAGTCCTGCACCTCGACCGGGTGGCCGAGGAAGCGCAGGCAGCGCACCAGCGTGTCGCCAAGCACCGCGTTGCGCAGGTGGCCGATGTGGGCCGCCTTGTTCGGGTTGATGTTGGTGTGTTCCACTATCACTTTGGGGGGGCACTTCGGCCCCCCGCCCGAGCCGCCCGCCTCCGCGACCCCCCCAGGCCCCCCGCGCTCGCCGGGTGCGAGTCCCGGCTCGCACAGATTCCCCTTGTCTCGGCGGTGTCCCTGGACGCCCGGAGCCGCCGTCCGGTCACCATCGCGCAGCAGGCGGGCCAGCGCCTGGCCGCGGTGCAGGCGGAAGTTGAGGAAGCCAGGCCCTTCGACGGTGCAGCCGGGCTCGAGCATGGCGAGCGGGTGATCGTGGCCGAGCGCCGCCCGCGCCTCGTCGAGCCGACCGGCGACATCCTCGGCGATCGCGCGAGGGGCGCGCCGCAACGCCTTCGCGAGGGGAAGCGCGCCCGACCACGCCAGATCGCCGAGCTGCCGCCTCGGCGGCACGTCGAGCGCGACCTGCGGCGCCTCTACCCCCATCGCTTCCAGCGCCGCCGCGATCGCGGCAGCTAGCTCCGTGCGGATCGTCTCGAGCATCCGTTCCCTCCGTGGCGCGCGATTGTAGCGCGCGGCCCTTCTCCGCCCCGAGGGCGCGATCGCCTGGACCCGCCTTCCAGTCTCTGATCGGTGCGCCGATGAGAGTGGAAGCGTGGGGCATCAGGCTCGAGGCGCCGTCCCGGGGCCGGGCCTTCGCAACCGCTGGAGGACGTCCAGAGGCGGCGCCGCGGCCAGGGCGATGAGCCGGACGCTGTCTCCATGGCCCGCCCGAACCGCGGTGGCCATGCGCTCAAGTATTGTGATAGAATTTACAAAAGTAAGGTTTGGAGGAGGAGATATGCGGCGCATTCTTCCGTTTCTGCTCATGGTCCTGGCGACAGCCGCGATGGCGGACGAGCTGACGGCGTCCGCCGTGATCAGCGCTCTCCGGCTCGGGGCCACACCCGAAGCGGTCATCACGCAGATCAACAACCCGGCGAACACCGTGGCAGCGCTCTCTCCGACGGACGTCGCGAACCTCAAGGCGGCGAACGTGCCGGAGGCCGTTGTCGAGGCGCTGCTGGCGAAAGCGCCGGTGCCGACGCCGACGCCTGCGCCTCCGCTCCCGGACAACCCGAAGCTCGTGGACCTGGTCAAGATGGTCAAGTCCGGGTTATCCGAGCCGATCATCCTGGAGCAGCTGAAGCGGTCGGGCGAGAGCTACCAGCTGACGCCGAACGACCTCGTGTACCTCAAGTACGCGGGTGTCCCGGAGTCGGTCATCACGTACATGGTCACGAACAAGAACCAACCGATGGCGACGCCCACGCCGGCGGTCCCCTCGACGCCCACGCCGACCCCTACCGCCACTCCGACGCCGGAGCCCAAGGAGTTGACGGTCGAAGGACTCGTGCTCCACAAGCCGACCTTCCTGCAGAAGGACCGGCCGGGCCGCCTCCTGTTCAAGGGGAACGAGGTCCAGTGGATCGACGCGGTCGATCCCAAAGAGAACTTCAGCTTCGACATGTCCGGTGTGGAGAAGATCTGGTTCACATGCCAGGCCCGGCCCACCGAGAGCTTTTGCTACCAGCTCAACATCCAGATCGTGGAGGGCGCCCGCTACCGGTTCTACGACGTCAAGAAGGAGACCGGAGGCAACGAGGCGCTCAAGACGATCGAGAGCTGGATCAAGAAGCACTTCCCGGCCGTCCCTTGGGGTCCGCCGGACGTGAACAGCTAGCTGGTCTCACCGTCGCGCTCGTTGCCCCAGCGCAGGATTCCGGTCGCGCTCACCGTGCGACGAACCGGAGTCGTGGCATCACGCGCGAGAGCTGTGTTCCGCGGGAACACCGCCGTAGATGCCATGCGTGGGGGGGCAGGCCTCGCCCCCATGAGCGCCGACGACAGATCCGGTTTCCGGCTCGGCAACGGAAGCGGTGGCCCCGGCTTCGGCGAAGTTGCCGCGGATGCAGGACGAGCGTCGGTACTCTCGGTTGGCGCACAGTGCCCGGGCTGAGGCCTGCCTCCTGGAGCCTGGCGCGGCCTGATCACCCCCGCGGCGAGCCCTGGGTCGCCGGGATGTGATGGCGCTCACACCGGGCCGGCGCATCCGGGAGGATGCTGTGCCGGTGAGTCTGTTGCCAGCGATGGGAAGTCCGGCTGGCGGCCGCGAGCTGCTCGTGGTCGGCTGCGATGGCGTCACGCGCGACCGCCTGCGCGCTGGCGTGGCGGCGGCCGGGCACCGGGTGACGGTCGCCGACGACGCGCCGGCCGCGTTCCGTGTCGCCGCGGGGCGGCGATTCGACGCGCTGCTCGTCTCGCACCCGCTCACCGGCGCCCCGACCCGCGGCTTCCTCGAGGCCGTCCGCGACCGCGAGTCGCCGTGCCGCAGCTCAGGCCTGGTGCTGGTCGCGGAGGAGCGCTTGCGGCGCGACGCCGAG
>DAIDOU010000253.1 GCA_027458945.1 Acidobacteriota bacterium | reverse complement strand
GGCCACCACCTCCGCGCTCGGCACCGGGCCGAGCGCCAGCGGCAGACGTCCCGCCTCGAGCGCCGCGAGGTCGAGCAGCCCGTCGATGAGGCGCTGCAGGCGGCGCGCACCGACGGTCGCCGCCTGCAGGAACTCGCGCTGCTGGTCGGAGAGGCCCGCCGCGAGATCGTCGGCGAGGGTCTCGAGGTACGAGCGCATGATGGCGAGAGGCGTCTTGAGCTCGTGGGCGGCGTCGGAGACGAAGCGGTCGCGCCTGCGGGCGTACTCCGCCAGGAGCGTGTTCGCCTGCTCGAGCTCGTGCAGCTTCTCGGCGAGCGTCCGGCGGATCGTCCGCTCGCGCGCCCGCCGGCCCGCCTCAGGGTCCGGCTCGATGAGGATCAGACGCCGGTCCCCGGTCAGGCGGCTGGACCACGCCAGCACGTTGAGCGCGCCCTTGGCTGCCGTCACCTGCGCGTCCCAGCGCGTGGTGTTCGGCTCCGCCTCGCGGGGGACGAGGTGCAGCGGAAACGCCTCGTCGTGAGGGACGGGCTCGTGTCCGCGCAGGAGCCGCCCGGCGCGGACATTGGCACGCTGGACGTTGTCCGCCGCGTCGAGGATCAGCGCCGGCAACGGCAGGAGGTTGAGAAGGTACGCCGCATCGGGCGTCGCCGGCGGCGGCGGCGTCATCCCGAGCTGGCGCGCCACCTCGCTCGCCGGGAGGCGGGAAAGACGGTGCACGAGCAGGTGCGCGGTCAGCGTGGCGAGCGCCAGCAGCTCGTCGGGGGCCGGCTCGTAGAACGCCGCCTTGAGCACGGCGGGCTCCGAGCCCGGGGTCGCCACGAAGACGGGGTACGCGGCCAGCCCGCGCACGCCGGCCGACTCGATCAGCGGGCGCGCCTCGCGCAACTCGGCGGCGCCAAGATCGCGGGTGATGTACGGCGCCCCCGTCCGGCGCACCTCGCGGAGCTCCGGGTAGCGCTCGGACTCGACCACGACGTCGAGCGTCTCGTGGCCGGCCGAGCTGGCGAACACCCGCCAGCGCCCGGCCGTCTCCGGCGTCAGCACGGAGACCCGGGCCGCGGCGACCATCCGGGCGAGGCCGGCGAGCGCCGAGTGCAGGATCGCCGCGACCTCAACTCGCGCCAGCAGCTCGATCGCCACCTCGCCGGCCGCCGCCGCGCCGGCCGGCGACAGCCGGGCTCGGGCGGCGCGACAGACGGGGCACTCCGGGGGATCCTGCGGCGGGAACCAGGTGACGGCGGAGATCCCTTCGAGCATAGGCTTCGCGAGTGCTGACATCGCATCGTAGCACGGCGGCGACTGTTTCGCCGGCGACCGCAGCGGTGCGGGAGACCGTGCCGAAAAGCCTGGACGCCGATCGAGGCGTGTTACGATCCGCTGCGATCGGGTCCGCGTCCGGGAGCGGCTGTGCGCGAGGGGTGGGGCCGCCTTCCCGAGACGGCTCGGAACGATCGCCGGGGGGACGTGGGCCCAGTGGTTGGCACGAGGGGGGAAAGCCGGTGACGGGCGCGATCCTGCTGGCGCTCGCTCTCGCGGGCGATCGGCCGGTCACCGGGACGCTCCCCGGCGGGGCGCGGGCCGAGTGGCACCGCGGCGAGGCCCCGGAACTCCTGGTCCTGCCGCACGCGGGCGAGGGGTGGTCGCAGCTCGCGAGCCGCCTGAGTTCGGGGGCGCGCCGCGCGCCGGAGCTGCGGGCGGCAAACGACGGCCTCGCGGCGCCGCTCGCGGGTGTCCGGGTGCGGGTGCCGTGGGGGTTGCTGCGGCCGGCGCTGCGGGTCGAGGCGGTGCACGCGCTCTTCCCCCGCGACCGCAGGGTCGCCGCCGGCTGGGAGCACACGGTCGTGGCGCCGTGGGACGGCGACGCCGAGTCGTGGTGGGAGCTGGCCGAGTGGTTCTGCGGCGAGGGCTCGCTCTACTCCGAGTTGCGCCAGGCCAACCCCACGCTCGACCTCTACCCGGAGCGCGGGACCCGGATCCTGATCCCGGTGGCGGTGTTGCTCCCGGAGTTCCGGCGAGTGCCGGCGGTGCCGGAACCGGAGGCGCCGCCCGCGGCCGTGGCCACGGTCGCGGCTCCCCGAACGCCCGCGCCGGCCGCGACGCAGCCTCCCGCCGCGCCGCGGGAGCGCTCCGCCGCCGCGCCGGCGGCCGCTGGCCAGCTCGAGTATCGCGACGGGGAGGCGATCTACCGCCTGCGGCCGGGCGAGGCGCTGTACTCGGCGGTCGTGGTGCGCTTCACCGGACAGCTGCACGCCGCCGACGTGAACGCCACGGCGCTCGAGATCGCCAGGCGCTCGGGGATCGCGGACGTGACCACGATTCCGGTCGGCTACCCGGTCCGCATCCCGTTCGACGACCTGCTGCCCGAGTTCCTGCCGGCGGGCGACCCGCGCCGGGCCGCGTGGGAGAAGAACCGCGAGGAGCTGGCGGCGATCAGGCGCGTGATCCGCGCCGCCAACCTCGACGGGATCCAGATCATCCTCGACGCCGGCCACGGCGGCGCGGACACCGGCGCGGTGGTGGACGACGTCTGGGAGAGCACCTACGTCTACGACGTCATGAGTCGGGTCAAGCGGGTGCTCGAGCAGCAGACCAAGGCGACGGTGTGGACGACCGTGAGCAACCCCGAGTTCAGCCGCGCCAACCTGGAACGCGACGTGCTCCCCAACGAGCGCGACCAGCGCCTGCTGGTGCAGCCGCCGTACGGGTTGGCCGACCCGACCACCGGCGTGCACCTGCGCTGGATCCTCGCCAACTCCCTGCTGCGGCGGCTCGAGAAGCAGCACGTCAACCCGGAGCGGGTGGCGTTCGTCTCGATCCACGCCGACTCGCTGCACCCGTCGGTTCGCGGCATGATGGTCTACGTGCCGTCGCGGGTGCTCCGCGGTTCGCGGGCGCCGTGGCAGCCGGCCTCGTACCGCTGCCGCGAAACGCGCTCGTTGTCCACGCCGCGTTTCTCGCCGGTGTTCCGCTCGCGGGCGGAAGCGCTGTCCACCCAGCTCGGGGAGGCGATCGTGCGCTCCGCCGAGCGCTTCTCGATCCCCGTTCACCCCTACCAGCCGGTGCGCTCGTCGGTGCTGCGCGGCGGCTCGCGCTGGGTCCCGGCGGTGCTGCGCTACACCCTGGTGCCCTCGGCGGTGCTGATCGAGATCTGCAACCTGAACAACGACCAGGACCGCAAGGACCTGCTCAGCTGGCGGTTCCGGGAGAAGCTGGCGCACGCCATCGCCGCGGGCCTCGCGGAGGGCTTCTCGCGGTGAGCTGGCGGACGGCGGCCGCGCTGGCCGCGGCCGTCGTGGCGGTCTCGTTCGGGGCGCCGCTCGCCCGCCTGACCGACGCGGCGCCGCTCGCCGTGGCGATGTGGCGGATGACGCTGGCGGCGGCGATGCTCGCCCCTTGGGCGACGCTGCAGCCGGGCCCCAGGCTGCCGGTCCGGCACCGCCCCCAGGCGCTGCTGGCCGGCGTTCTCCTCGGCATGCACTTCGGGCTGTGGATCCCATCGCTGTGGCTCACCAGCGTCTCCTCGTCGGTGGTGCTGGTGTCGACCCAGCCGCTGTGGGTGCTCGCGCTGTCGCCGTGGTTGCTGCGGGTGCAGATCGGCGGCCGCAACCTCGCGAGCGTGGCGGTCGCCCTGGTCGGCGTCGGGATC
Organism: Acidobacteriota bacterium; assembly: GCA_027458945.1. Classification (GTDB taxonomy): domain Bacteria; phylum Acidobacteriota; class Thermoanaerobaculia; order Thermoanaerobaculales; family Thermoanaerobaculaceae; genus RBG-13-68-16. The sequence goes on along the minus strand of DAIDOU010000253.1, from coordinate 179 downwards.
ATAGCGGGCGGCGATGTCACCTTCGCGCGGCACGCGGTGCTCGGGGACGTCATGGCGTTCGCCGCCGCCGGTTGCATGGCGGGGTACCTGATCGTCGGCAAGAAACTGCGCGCCGACGTCCCGTTGCTGCGCTACCTCGGCGTGGTGTACGGCGGGGCCGCGCTCACGTTGATCGCGGC
>DAIDOU010000252.1 GCA_027458945.1 Acidobacteriota bacterium | reverse complement strand
GCGCCGGCGCGCGGCTACCGCGACGAGTTCTCCGACCTGGCGCTCGCGGTCAACACGATGCTCGGGGAGCTGCAGGCGCAGCAGGACCGTCTGGTCAAGGGCGCCAAGCTCGCGGCGGTCGGGACGCTCACCTCCGGCATCGCGCACGAGCTCAACAACCCCCTGAACAACGTCGCCATCACCGCCGAGACGCTGATGGAGGAGCTGCGGACCCTCTCCGACGACGAGAAGTGGCGCCTGCTGCAGGACATCTACTTCGAGAACGAGCGCGCGAGCGAGATCGTCCGCAGCCTGCTCGACTTCACCCGCCAGGAGAAGACCGAGGCGGGCGCCGTCGATCTCGCCGAGGTGATCGGCTCGACGCTGCGCCTGGCGCAGAACGAGATGAACCTCAACAACGTCTCGTTCAGTTGCGAGCTGCCGCCCGACCTGCCGCGCGTGCGGGGGACCGCGAACCAGTTGCGCCAGGTCCTGCTCAACGTGCTGCTCAACGCGATCCAGGCGATGCCGGCCGGCGGCCGGGTGTGGGTGAGCGCCGGCACGCCGGAAGCGGGCCGCGTGTGCGTCGAGGTGCGCGACGAGGGCGAGGGGATCCCGCCCGAGGTGCTGCCGCGCATCTTCGACCCGTTCTTCACGACCAAGGAGCCGGGCCGGGGGACCGGGCTCGGTCTGTCGGTGAGCCTGGCGATCGTGAGGACGTTCGGCGGCGACCTCCAGGTGGCCAGCGAGGCGGGGAAAGGCACGACCGTCCACGCTTGTCTGCCCCGGGCGGAGGAGAGATAATCCCGGCCGGAGCCGGGGAGGGGGAGCTATGGCGCAGGGCACGGATGTCATGGTGCTCGACGACGAACCGATCGTCGGCGAGCGCCTGCGGCCCGCCCTCGAGAAGGAGGGCCACACCGTCGAGGTGTTCACCGACAGCGAGCAGGCGATCGACCGGCTCAAGCAGAAGCGCTTCGGCGTCCTGGTCACCGACATGAAGATGCGCGGGCCGAGCGGCATGGACGTCCTCCGGTTCGTGCGGGAGCAGGCGCCGGGGACGCAGGTCATCGTCATCACCGGCTACGCCACGATCGAGACGAGCCACGAGGCGGACGCCTGGGGAGCCTACCGGTTCGTCGCCAAGCCGTTCAAGCTCAAGGAGCTGGTCAAGCTCGTGGAGCAGGCCGCGAAGCTGGCGACGGCGTAGGCGGGCCGGACCCGGTCGGATCCACCCGCGGCACCATCGCTGCCGGGAGCACCACGGTGAAGCTCGAGCCGCGGCTGGGCGCGCTCTCCACCCGGATGTCGCCGCCGTGCTGCCGCACGATCCCGAGGCTAACCGACAGCCCGAGACCGGTTCCCTTTCCCTTCGACTTCGTGGTGAAGAACGGGTCGAAGATCTTCGGCAGCACGTGCGCCGGGATGCCGCAGCCGTCGTCCGCGATCACGACCTGCACGCAGGCGGCCTCGCGGGCGGGCCCGGCCGTGATCGTGACCCGGCCTCCCTTGCGCACCGCGTCGAGGGCGTTGATCAGGAGGTTGACGAAGACCTGGCTCAGCGCCTGGCGGTCGCCGTGGATCGCGGGCAGGTTCTCCGCCACCTCGACCGCGATCTTGGCGCCGGAGAGCTTGATCTGGTTGGCCGCCAGGCCGGTCGCGGCGCGCAGCACGTCCCCGAGGTCGAGCCGCTCGGTGGTGATCTCGCTCTCGCGCGCGAAGTCGAGCAGGTTGCGCACGATCCGCTGCGCGCGCGCGACCTGGGTCACGAGGTCCTCGACCATCTCGAGGCGCTGGGCGTCGGAGAGCGTGGCGTAGTCCTCCCGGAGCATCTCGGCGGTGAGCGTGATGTTGTTCATCGGGTTGTTGAGCTCGTGCGCCACGCCCGCGGTGAGCGTCCCGATCGCCGACAGCTTGTGCGACTGCACGAGCACCTCCTGCCGGTGGGCGAGCTCGCGCATCATCGTGTTGAGGGCGAGGGCGAGGTTGGAGAACTCGTCGCGGTACCACCGGCTTGGGGTGAGCGGCGTGAAGTCGCCGCCGGCGATCCGCTGCGTCGTGTTCATCAGGCGGCCGAGCGGCCGCACCATCTGGCGGGCGAGGACGTCGGCGACGATCACCGAGAACGCGAGCAGGAGCACGAGGAACACCACCGGCAGGCGCTTGAACAGCGCCAGCGTCCGATTGACGCTGGCGCGCTCCTTCTCCGCCAGCTCGAGGGCGACGGCGACCATCTGCGAGCCGTTGTCGCGCAGCGCGGCCTCGATCGCGCTGCGCTCGGCGGGTGCGGCGCCGGGCCCGGCCGCCCCGGCGACCAGGCGGGCGAGCGCCGACTCGTAGCCGTCGAGGTGCCTCCGCATCCGCCCGAGCTCCGTCGCGGTCAGGACCTTGGCGGCGTCCGGCTCCGCCGCCACCAGGAGTCGGCGCGCCTCGGCGAGGTGGTCCTGCATGTCTTGCAGGTTGGCGCCGTGGAGGAAATAGTTTTTCTCGAAGCGACGCGTCTGCTGGATCTCCATCGTGTAGCGGTCCACCGCCTCGAGGAAGCGCAGGCGGTCCTCGAGGCGGGCGAGGAGGATCCACGCCCCGATGATCACGACGACCGCGAAGCCCACGAACGAGAGGAAGCCGAGGACGAGGCGGGCGCGGATGCCGAACGACGGGCGGTCGCGGAACGCCCGTTCGACGCTCACCGCGTCGAGCGCCGCAGGCGCCGCCGGCACGCCCTCGTCGTGCTCGGTCGCCACCGGCCCCCCGTCAGGAGCTCTCGCCGACGACGGCGTGCGCGATCCCGGCGAACCCGAGCGCCTCGGCCGCCTTCGCGATCACGTCGCGCAGCTCCTGCGGCTTGAACGGCTTGGCGATGAAGTCGAAGGCACCCTTGGCCATCGCCTCGCGCGCGAGCTCGACCGTTGCGTAGCCGGTGATCATGATCACCCTGGTGTCGGGCCAGCGCTCCAGCACCTTCTCCAGCACCTCGATGCCGTCGATGTCGTCCATGCGGATGTCGGTGACGACGATGTCGAAGCGCGTTGCCGCCAGCCGCTCGAGCGCCGGCCGGGGGGCGTCGAACACCTCGACGTCGCAGCCGACCTTGGCCAGCGCGGGCTGGAGGCGCTTGCCCACGATCGGCTCGTCGTCGAGCACGAGCACCTGCAGTCGCCGTTCCATCGCACCACCCCTCTCTAGCCGGCCGCGGGCCGGCTGACCCGCAGCGTGTCGTGCAGACGCCGTTGCGCCAGGCGGGCCTTGACGACGTGGAACAGGATGAGCCCGGCGCCGCCGAGCCCCGCGGC
>DAIDOU010000251.1 GCA_027458945.1 Acidobacteriota bacterium | reverse complement strand
CCCCGGAGTGTCGACGATGTTGATGCGCGTCCCGCGGTAGGCGATGGCGGTGTTCTTCGCCATGATCGTGATGCCCTTCTCGCGCTCGAGGTCGATCGAGTCCATGACCCGCTCCCGCACCGCCTCGTTCTCGCGGAAGATCCCGCTCTGCCACAGCATCGCGTCCACGAGCGTGGTCTTGCCGTGGTCCACGTGCGCGATGATCGCCACGTTGCGGATCTCGTTGCGCGTCTGGGTCGCCATCGCCGCCTCTCCCCCGACCCGGCGCCGGCGCCGGGCAGAAAAACAAACCACCGGCTAAACGCCGGTGCGCACACACGATATCACGTCCGCTCGGGCCGCTCAAGGGCGGTGCGCGGGGCGCCTACTCGTGTCCGGCCATCAGCCGCCAGGCGACGAGACGGTCGGTCATCGCGCGGATCCGCCGGCAGAGGATCTGGCAGAGCAGGCCGAGGAACTGGTGGGCGGCGTCGGGGTCCATCTCCAGCACCTCCTCGAGGCGGCGGCTGTCGATGGTGAACACGGTGGCCCCGGCGGTGTGGGCGCGCGCGTCGGCGCTGCGCGGCTGGTCGTCGATCAGCGCCATCTCGCCGAAGACGTCGCCGCGCCCCAGGATCGTCAGTGCCTCCTCACCCATGCCCTGCAGCCGGCGCGAGATCCGGACCTGGCCCTCGACGACGATGTAGAGCTTCTCGCCGTGCTCGCCCTCGGCGAAGATCAGGGCGTCGGGGCGGAACCGCTCCTCCTGCGAGTAGGTCGCGAGCAGTCGCAGCTCGGCCGCGGAGAGGCCCTGCTCGCGCAGCACGTCCACCTTGGCCGCCTGGTCGAGGTGCACCCGCTCGCCGGGCCGGCCCGGCGCGCTGCGCCCGGGGCCGAGGCCGGGCGTGATGAGGTCGGTCATCGCGCCGTTGGCGCTGCGGATCTTGGCCGCCAGTGAGTGCCAGAACGACCACAGCAGCGCCACCCCGAGCTCGCGGTTGCCGCGCACGAGCTGGTCGAGCTCGGCGGCGGGGAGGCGCAGGACGGTGCCGGCATCCACGCCGACCACCGTGGCGTGGCGTGGCCGCCCGTCGAGATATGAGATCTCGCCGACGAGCTCGCCGAGCCCCGGCTGCGCCAGGAGCTGCGTGCCGATCGGGGTGTGGCGAGACTCCTGCAAGCGGCCGGCGGTCACGATGCAGACGTCGCGCTCCTCGTGCCCTTCACGGCCGAGGACGGCGGCGTGGGCGAACGCCTCCCGCCGCCCGATCTGGGCGAGCTGGACGAGCTGGGCATCCGAGAAGTGACGGAAGACGCGGAAACGGCGCAGCTCCATGGCAACGCGCAGCAGCTCTTCGCGCTTGGGCGCGGCGGCGGCGCGGTGGCTGTAGACCTCGGCGACCGTGAGGTTCGAGAAGAGACGGGCGCGGGTGAGGGCGACCTGCTCGCTAGCGCGTTGCAGGGCCCCGGCGCGTTGCTGGTGCAGCTCCGAGAGCTCGTCGGGGGAGAGGCGGCAGAGGGCGGCCAGCGTCTCCACCCGCCGGCGCGCCGCAGCGACCTCGCCCTCGCCGAGCCCCTGGCTGGCGAGCAGGGCATCGATGGCGTGGCGCAGCGCCTCGGGATAGTCCTCGAGCTCGAGTGCGATACGCGCCGCCTCGACCGCGAGCTTGCGGTCGAGCGGGTTGAGGCGCCGCGCCTGGACGAACGCCTCGAGCGCGGCGGGCAGGTCGCGCCGGCGCAGGTGGAGGTAGCCGGAGCCGGCGTAGGCGAGGTAGTGGAACGGCGCCCGCAGCTTGGCGAGGTCGAACATCTCCTGGGCGCGCGCCAGCTCGCCGCGCGCCTCGAGGATACGGGCCATCCCCACCGCGTGCGAGGCCTCGAGGTTGTGCCGCTTGTGCTCGCGCTGCGGGTCCTCGGCGGTGCTGGTGCTGCGGCGCAGCGCGGCCGCCCGCTGCCGCCACGGCTCGCCCTTGGCGGTCAGGCTGGCGGCCAGCTCGTACAGCTCCGCGGCGAACCCGGGCTGCCCGGCGCGCTCCAGCTCCTCCGCGATCGCCACGAGGCGGTTCGCGAACACCGGGTGCGGTTGGACCTGGTTGGCGCTCATCGGGCACAGAACCCTTTCATTGATCTTAAGATGACGGTGTGAAGGTGTCAAACCCGTTCCTCCCGCCCGACGCCGCGGCGGTCGCCGTTCCCGTCGCCTCGTGCCGCGCCTGCCCACGCCTGGTCGCGTGGCGGGAGCGGCAGGCGGAACTCGTGCCGCCCCGTTTCGCGCCGTGGGTCGCCGAGCACGGCTTCTGGGGGAGGCCGGTGCCGGCGTTCGGCGACGGCG
>DAIDOU010000250.1 GCA_027458945.1 Acidobacteriota bacterium | reverse complement strand
AGGCCGAGCCGTGGGCGCCGGCCGAGGAGCGCGAGCAGACCGCCGCCGAGGACCGCGACCCGCGCTCGAAGTGGATCTCCCCCTGGGAGCCCCGCCGCCCGTCGGGGGGGGTGTTCCCCCAGCCCGCCGGCAAGCGGCGGTAGAGGCCTCTGGCGCGACACCTATCACGCCTGAGGTTAGCTGCGCGACTCTCCCGGCACAATGTCCCGACGGAGTGGGACCCCGCGATAATGGGGCGGAGGCGCGTTGCGAAGAACCGCCGCTACGCGCCACGCGACCGTATGGCACGGCCCCATCCGCAGGCGTAGAATAGCAACGTGATCCTGAGAGGAAGCGTGTGATACGCCCCAAAGAGCGCAAGACCGCGGTGCAGTCTCTCAGACGACGACCAAGAAGGTGAGATGGCGATCAGGTACCGATTCTGGCCCCCTCCGGCGGGCGAGGTCCGGCTGGATAGATGAGGCCGCACGCTATTCGATTACCTGCTTCGACTCCTGTTCCCGCATGGCAACAAGCAGCGGCCGCCACGACTTGATGGCGCTCTTCGTCGGTACCAGCGCAATCTCATACCGCCGATCTGCCGGCACGCACTTCCGGCAGCACCGCTGGATGCCAGGCTGCTGCAGTCGGATGCAAGTGAACTGCTCCTGGCCGCGGCCGTCGATGGCGCTCACGCACAACTCGCAGAGGATGTCCTGCCCGAGTTCCTGGGCCTGCACCATCAGCCGTCGGCCGCTGAGCTTGTAGCTGAGGTGGCCGGCACCCGACGCGACATCGCCCTCACCCTCCTCGAGGACGGTGCCGCACAGGCACCACTGATAGTCGATCGGGAACGGCATCAGCCTGGGCACCGCTTCGAAGTAACCGCACCAGCGCACCGGCGCCTCCCGGCAGTACGAGCAGTCGGCCGTGATGAGCTCGTTGATCTCGCCGCGATCGAGAACGGACCACCTCGCTGTGATGTCCAGCCGTGGCGTCGGCGTGTCCCAGGTCACCCAGGCCACGCGCAGCGCGCCGGCGGTCAGCGCGTCGCGGTATGCCTCCACCTTTGCGAGCCTCCCCGCCGAGGTACGCATGCCGAAGACGACCGCGTCGTGGCCTAGGAACGGCCATCCGGGCGGGAGCGAAAGCGGTATCGAAGCTTCCGGCACCAGCATGCCAGCGAGCGGCATGCGCGAGACCTGCACCGGTGTGAGGCTGCCGAACGAGCGCCCGGTGATCGACAGTCGCGCCGGCCCAGCGGCGCGCAGGCCGCCGCCCAGCGCCCAGCTCAGGTCGGTGGCCGCGTTGGCGGCGGCACTGATGTTGCCGGCGTCGAGGTCTATCGAGAAGCCGAGCAAGGCCACATGCGAGCCCTGCGACTTGACCGGCACCGCCACCGAGCGCGTGATCGCACAGCGCAGTTCGAGGTCGTCGAGCACGATCGCATCGAGCGACATCCCGCCGCCGATCGGCCCCAGCGGGATCGCAGGGATGCCACCCAGCGCGCCGCCGATGCCGCCGGCAATGAGGTTGTCGACGATGCCCTCGGACACCGCCTGGACGATCGCCAGCACGATCGCCGCGACGATCACCCCGATGATGCCGCCAAACAGTCCGCCCAGGCCCAGCGACAGCAGCCACACCCACCACTCGATGTCGACGTCGGTGTCCACCACGGGCTCCGAAGCGGTGACCGTGACGGTACCGTCGGCAAGCGCGAGGTCGATGAAGAAGTGGAAGTTCGACACCGCCGACCAGCCGGTGCCGGAGGCCGTGGCGCGCCCGTCGACGCGGATCCGGTTGCCCTCCACGCGAGCTTCGAGTTGCGTCAGCGTGCCTTCGCCGCCGGGCGCGGGCACGTTGTGGTTCAGGCGTAGCGGCGTGTCGAAGTCGGTCGCCGGCCGGCCGAGCGCGGCCGCCACGCGTGGCCGCATCACCCGGGCGAGCAGCCAGAAGTTGCTCATCATCACCAGCGACTGGCTGCCGGCGGGGATGAAGTTCGTGGTCGCCAGGTTGATGTTGCCGCCGCTGTCGCTGGCCATGCGCACGCCGAAGACGATGCAGTCGCGGTCTGCGGTACTCGTGTCGTTGATGGTCGTGACGTCGATGTCGAAGACTGTTGTTGGGTCGGTGTCGTCGACCACCGGGATCGGCGGCGTCAGGTCCAGGCGCCCGATCGCAGTCTGCAACTGCGTCACCACGGTGGCGGCGACCATGTTCTGCACCTGCGCGACGCTCAGGCCAGCCGCCGTCAGTGCTGGCTGCAGCAGCGCAACCGATGCAGGATCGAACGTCACGCTTACGGCGGGTGCGCCGCTCGTGAAGTCGAGCGTGACGATCTGGTTGCTGCCCTGGACGATGACCTGGATGGCGTCGACGATGACGATCGTGCCACCCAGCGGCGCGATCGTGAGCGGCAGCGGTGCTGTGACGTCGAACTGCGAGTTCATGAACGGGAGCGTCAACCCCATTTGCGGGCGCGGCCGGTCGAGGTCCGCCACCGGCGTGCCGAAGAGCAAGGTGGCCGTGCCCGTCACGCCGCCTGCGGTGACCGGCAGGGTCATCGACGGCGGGATCAGACCGCCGGCGAGGAAGAGGGTCTCGAGCTGGTCGTTGACCTCGGTCTCCGAGACCTGTACCAGCATGTCGTAGCCGGAGGTGCGGTCGAGTGCCATGGCTCACCCCTTTCTCTTCGGACCGCAACCGAAGTCGTCGGTGCTAGTGCTCGGCTTGGCGTCTGGCCTAGTGACGTTGGTGTGGCCGACGCGACCCTTCGGAAAGGTCTTGGCGCTGAGCGAGGCGATCCTGACACCGGGCGGGACGACACGGGTGGCCGCGGCGGCCGCGCTTGCCCTGGCGAGCGCCTTCTCGTCGCTGCGGCTCAGTTCGACCCCGGCATCGCGCATCGCAGCCACGGGGTCGGACAGGAAGCGCAGCGTGTTGGCCTCATCTCTTGCCAGCCAGGCGACCATGGCCTTGTCAGCCTTCGCCAGCGTCGCGACGAGCTCCGGGGCCAGTGCCGCCAGCCCCCGCGCCCACCCCGTCGAGTGGCCGCGCGGTCGGCAGCCCAGGGTCAGGACGCCGATGTCGCCCAGGCTGCGGCCGGGCACCACGCGCACGTTGAAGTGCGCCTCGCAGTCCTGGGGCACCCTCGCCTTGAGGAGTTTGGTCGCACCGTCGTTGCTCGCCGTCTCTGTGTTTGCGGCACCGGCGGCGTCGGCGCCGCGGCCGCACTTGCCGCCCTGGGCTTGCTCTTTCATAGGAGTCTCCTTAGTTCCGTTTCTTACCCTCAATCTCGGGTGCGCGCTGCGGGCCGTCATCACCCGTTTAGGCGATGACGCCCCGCCTGCGCGACGCTATTTGAATGTCAAGCGATGGCAGCACTGTGTGTAAGTCGACCAGCCGTCCTCTCCGGCACGACCTCCGAGCCGGTGGGCGCTGGCCTGATCGCGACGCGTTGAGAGGGCGGTGAGCAAGGAGGGGCCACTCATGCCATCCGTCGGGACAAGAACGTTCTGGAGACCGCTCGACGCTGCGGCAGGCTCGCAGCCGGAGCCGATCGTCAAGAACAGCGGCTACCTCAACGTGCTCCTGCGGGGCGCGTACTACTGGGCGCCCGGGAGCTTGTGGCAGAGGATCTTCGGTGGGTCAGACCGTATCTCGCTCGTCTCGACGATTAGCTACCACGCGGCAATCAAGACCGTCGAGGCGGTATCGGTTCAAGACGTCCGCTCGGTCCCTGCCAAGAAGGGAAGCTACCTGGCCCTCGGACGCACCGTGGCTGTTCGGGTTCCGGCGGGCGCCGATGCGATCGAGCTCGGTGTGCAGCTCACCGCGATCGAGTCGGACAACCTCGACACGGCGCTCGGCCTCCTCAACACGAACGAGGCCAGGAAGGCGCTCGAGCTAGCGCCGCCGGTGGTGGGCGCGGTCGTGACGATCACAGGTCTGGTCAAGAAGGCGTTCTCCAGCATCGGCGCACAGCCGCGCCTCGAGGCGACGTACCCGGGGATCATCGGCACCGGCACGACGAGGACGCCCCTCCAGGAGAACCGGCTCGTGGCCGGCTACCTCATCGTCATCGCCGTCGAGGATGCCGCCGACACCTTTCTCGACACCGTGGACCCTGGCGGCCTGAACGTCGTCGGCGATGGGCTTCGCTACAAGGGCTCACCCCTTCGCTACACGTACGTGATCTACGACATCTCCTTCGATGAGAGGCGGGGCCTGGACCCCGATGCGCCGTGGGCGGACAAGTTCCGCCTCTCGCTGCGTGCAATTGACCCCGTGGTCGGGGCTTCGCCGAGCGACTGGCCACAGTTCCTCGCGGGTGCCAAACAGAAGTGGGTGGAGGGCAGCGCCCTGTTGGATGCCGACCCGAACTACATCGATCAGGAGCGTCAGGAGATCCGGGACAAGGCTCTCAGCGATCTCTGGGCGTACTACCAGAAGCGGACGGGAAGCGGCCCGGCCGGCGCCGGGGCAAAGGCAAAGGTGATCAGGCTCGACGACGCCATCGCGGCGCTGACCGACGGTGTTGAGCACCTTGCCGAGCTGCCGCTCGCGGAGCGCACGGTGAGGTTGCAACGGTCTGCCCGCGCGTACAGCGCACGGCTGAAGCGGGCGAACCTGCGGTGGAACCTGGAAAAATGAGGGCGCAAGGAGAGCCGACCCGCCTGGTGTCTGGGTTCCCATCGGCACCACACCAGCGCCAGGCATCAGCACCTCACGACGCTCTCCTCGGCAGCGTCCAGCACGTCGTCCGGTGTGGGTCCCCGATCGCTCGTACCGATCGGGCATCGAGGTGTCACACCCCTCTGATCGTGCCGCAGGAAGGCGACATCGTATGGACACTCAACGCACCTGCGACGCGCACCGAGACGAGATGGCGCGTCGATCCAATGGCCGCCGCGACGGCGAAGGCCGGGAAGCGGACCATGCCTGGCGTGGCCGTGCTCGTCAGTGTGATGTGAGTCGGAGGCGCGTGGGTGGATCCGATCGGCCCCCAACGCCATCCCGTATGTGGAGCATAGGACGGTACCCATTCGGGGACGGGAAACCCAGGGAGGGGCGCGATGCGATTGGGAACGGTTCTGATCGGCTCTCTAGCGGTGATGGCGCCCTTGACGGCGCCGCCGGCGACAGGCGAAACGAGCCGCGCCTGCCAAGAAGCGACGTTGGTCTTCGACCACGCCAAGATGGCATGGACGACCACGCCGTGCGACACCACGCTCGGTGAGGGTCAGCCTGCGGTACCGACGGTCTTTGTGAAGCAGGGCCAGCGCGTCACGGTCTGCATCGTCGGCACCAACCCGCTGCTCTACTCGGTGGCCTCGGTCCAGGTCAAAGAGGAGGATGCGCACTTCCTCAAGTCACTCTGCGAACTGGTCGGTTCGTTCGGCAAGGTGATTCAGGATGTCGTCACGACCGCAGGAACTGTGGACAAAGCAACACCAGATTTCTTTTCAACGGGAGCAAACGAGATAGAGCACCTTGAACCCGCGGTCGACGGTGTTGGACGCCTGCTCGCCGGACTCGCCGCGGCCCGGCGTGAGGCCGTAGCGGCGCTGCAGCAGCTCGAGTTTCGGCCGGGCCAGCCCCCGTCGCCGCGACCGACGCTGGTTCGTGTGGCGCAGCTGGATGTGGTGGCCGCGACGTTCTCGAAGGTTCGCAACAGCGCCGATGCCCTGAGAAACAGCCAACTCCTCTGCGTGACTCCAGCTCTCCGCGCCCTCAGCGCCGCCGGAGGGTTTCCGGAGACCGACAATGCAGCCGCGATCGGCAAGCAACGGCAGGCCTTGGCAAGCGTCGAGATCGCCGCCGACTCCGGGTGCCCTGCCGACAGGCTCATACCCGACCTTCTCCAGGCGCGTGAGCATTGGGTGTCTCTCCTCCAGGCGTTGGGAAAGGAGCTCACCGAGCGTGACAGGAGCAAGGAGGCTCTTACGCAGGCCAGGAGGCGGCCGTCGGGGAACGCCGTCAGCAACGCCGAGGACAACCTTGCGGCCGCCAACGAGCGCGTGGAGGCTCGGAGAAGCGACGTGTCGAAGTATGCGAAAGGATTCGCCAAGCTGTTGAAGCGAAGCGAGTCCGTTCCAGCGATCCTCAAGGAGGCTGACGACCTCCTGGCCCGGGAGGGCGAGACCCGCAAGGTTGCCGCCGACCTTGTCGCATTCGGCGTGCGGTACGAGGCGGCCGAGGTGAACTCGTGGGGTATTCAGGTCCCGGTTCAAGGGGTGGCGGCGTGGGACAAGTCGAAGACCTATGAGGTCAGCCTCAAGGCAAGCTCACCGTACGCCACAGAGGTGGGACGAAACCCGGAACTCACGGACGTCACCTTGAAGTACTGCATCAACTGGGTCGGCGAGAACCTGATCGGGGTCGGGGTGGGGCTGACCTACACGCCGCTGCAGGCCAGGACGTGGGCTGCGCTCCCGCTGGGCAGCGACCCAAACAAGAAGGCTCCGCAGGTCAAGAGCACCGATACCCGCGCAGGCCAGCTCGCGCTGTTTCTGAACTGGCGGGCTCTCGAGGCCTTGGCATCTTCGACCAGGGATTGGGCGGTGAAGCCGGGGATCGAAGTCGGCGCCGGGCTGGACGGTGAGAGTCGCGCGGCGTTCCTCGGGATCTCTTTCGAGGTCGCCAAGGCGTTGCGGCTGGGCTACGGCCACACCTGGCAGCGGGTGACGGTGCTCAACGGACAGCAGGAGGGTGTCACCGAGGTCAAGTCCGATGACGAGGTGCGCACACGCAAGGTCTACCGCGGCCGTTGGTACGCCTCCCTCACGTTCGCCCTCGATTCGCTGACACTCTTCAAGAAGGAGTAGCGCTCATCGGGGTAGGCAGCCAGTGGTTGGCCGGCGGGGTCTTCTGCCAGAGCGGGGCGATGAGGGTGCGGCCACCGCACGCACGGCACCGATAGGCGTCCGCTGCTCAAGAAGGTGAGAGCACGGCGCGAGGTATTGTGAGCGACCTGGCGACGGCGAAGGCGATGAATGCAGGGATCGTGTCTCGGGCGCAGGCACGTGGGCTGGCCAGCGAGCGGGGAGAGATGGCGCTTCACCAACGCCGACTCAACCTCGATGAGCGCCTGGCGGGCCTGGAGGCCGGTGACTCACCCAAGAAGGTGAGATGGTGATCAGATCTGATAGGACGCGCGCAATTTCTACTCCGACGAGCAGGTCGAGGCGTACGTCGCGGACCTCGTGGACGGGCGGCGGAAGTTCACCGAGGAGATCGCGGCGCAGGGGCTGCGCAAGGACATCCGCGAGATCGCCCACCGCGAGCTCGACGCGATCGACGCCAAGGGCCGGAAGAAGGCCGAGCCGTGGGCGCCGGCCGAGGAGCACGAGGTCACGGCCGCCGAGGACCGCGACCCGCGCTCGAAGTGGATCTCCCCCTGGGAGCCCCGCCGCCCAAGCGCCGGCCTCTTCCCCGCCCCGACCGGCAAGCGGCGATAGTCGCTGGCGCCCGCAGGCGCCGTCTACCAGCCAATGTTCACGCCGCCGCCGCCGAAGGCGCCGGTGCCCGGGAAGAAGAACGACGTCCCAATCACCATCAGGAAGAGGATCACGGCGATCTGGACCGGCCGCAGCAGGCTGGCGACCACCTCGCCCGCGGCGCCGGCGATCCGGCTCCCGGCGGCGCGCCCCCGGATCAGCCGCACGAGCAGCACGCCCGCGTAGGCGAAGTGGGCCAAGAGGGCGGCGAACAGCGCCACGGCGAAGGCGCTGACCGCCGAGAGGATCATCCTGACCTTCGGCTCGTTGGCCAGCCACACCCCCTGCACGAAGCGGGCGCGGCGGGGGACCTCGTGCGCCGTGACCACGAGGTCGTGGAACCAGCCGCGGCCGTGTCTCGGGACCGCGCGCGGCACCGTGCGCAGCCGCTCGAGGAGCGGCGGGACGAGCGCCTCCACGCCACCGGAGACGTCGCCTGCGCGTGCCGCTGGGAGGAACGTCGCCGCGACCAACCGTTCGACCTCGGCGTCGGGGAGGACGGGCTCCAGGCCGTAGCCGACCAGGACCTCGACGCGGCGGTCTGCGGGGAAGACGAACACGAGGAGCCCGTTGTCGGCGCCGGCGACGCCCGGCCGCCACACCTCGGCCGCGTGCATCGCCAGCTCCGGCGCGTCGGGCGGGAGGTGCGGCAGCGCCGCGAGCAGCACCCCGTGGCTCGTCTCGCGCTCGAAGTTGTCGAGCGTGAGGTCGACCTGGCCCAGCGGCCCGAGCAGCCCGTCGGGGTCGAAGACGTGATGGAAGTAGGAGTCCGGCCCCTTGCGGATGCGCTCCTCGAGGTCCTGCTGCGGCGTCGTCACCGGCGCCCGCACCGGCAGCCGGTACGCCGCCACGCCGGCGGCGAGGAGGACGAGGACGAACACCGGCACACCCACCCAGCGCTCGAACGGTGGCCCCTTGCGCCGACGCGTTCCGCCTCGCCCGCGCGCTGGCGAGGAGCGGCCGAGCGGGGTCGGTTCGTTGGTCTCGGCCGCCATGAGCCATCGTAGACGATGTCCGCGCCGCCGCGCCCAGCCGGCGCTCCTGCGCCCGCGCCCTCGAGCTTGCGATCGGCGCCGGGCAGCGCCGATCGGACGTCTTGCGGCTAAGATGTTTGGCTGTGACACCGGAACGGATCGGACGCTTCAGGGTCGTGCGCCTCATCGGCAGTGGCGGGATGGGCGAGGTCTACGAGGGGTACGACGACCAGCTGCAGCGGCCGGTCGCGATCAAGGGTCTCCTCCACGACCGGCTCGACGCCGAGCGGCGTGAGCGCCTACACCGCGAGGCGCTCTCGGCCGCCGCGCTCTCCCACCCCGCCATCACGCACGTCTACGAGATCGTCGGCGGCACCGACGCCGAGTGGGTCGTCATGGAGTACGTCCCCGGACGGTCTCTGGCGGAGGTCGTCACGCTCGGGCCGCTGCCGCCGGCGCAAGCCGCGGGCATCGGGGCGGAGATCGCCGAGGCGCTCGCCGAGGCGCACGGGCACGGGATCGTCCACCGCGACGTCAAGGCCGAGAACGTCCTCTTGATGCCGTCGGGGCACGTGAAGGTGCTGGACTTCGGCCTGGCGAAGTGGACGGGCGTGCGAGCGGGTGGCGACGAGAGGATCACGACCGAGGGGCTGGTCGTCGGCACGTCGCGGGCGATGTCTCCGGAGCAGGCGCTCGGCCACCAGGTCGACGGGCGCAGCGATATCTTTTCCCTCGGGTCGCTGCTCTACGAGCTGGCGAGCGGTAGGCCGGCGTTCCGCGGCGCCACCCCGATGGAGACGATGCACAAGGTGGCACAGGGCGAGTACGAGCCGCTCCCCACGGCCGGTGTGGGCGCCGGCGCGGCGCTCGCCGCCGTCGTCGGT
The DNA here is from genome assembly GCA_027458945.1 of Acidobacteriota bacterium. Taxonomy (GTDB): domain Bacteria; phylum Acidobacteriota; class Thermoanaerobaculia; order Thermoanaerobaculales; family Thermoanaerobaculaceae; genus RBG-13-68-16. The sequence continues at coordinate 12,262 of DAIDOU010000250.1, read as the reverse complement.
CGCTGCCTGGAGCGCGACCCCGCGCGGCGCTACCAGGACGCGAGCGAGCTCGCCCGCGACCTCCGCCTCGTCGCGGCCAGCACCTCCGACGCGACCGTCGTGCTGCCGGCGACGGGACCGGAGCGGGCGGCGGCCTGGGCCCGCCGGCACTGGTCGGCACTGACCGCCGCGGCGGTTACGGTCGCGGTGGCGACCGCGGCGGCGTTGGGCTGGTTCGCGCCGAGCCGGCCGTTGACCGTCGCCGTCCTCCCGGTGACCTCCCCGGTGCCGGGCGACGCGGGAAAGCTCGCCTCCGCAGCGATCGAGGACGCCATCGTGACCCGCCTGGCGCAGCTCAAGGACGTGATCGTCGTCGCCGGCCGTGACGTGCGCGCGGTGCTGGGCCACGGGGTGCGCGGCGCCGAGCTGGCACGCGAACTCGGGGTGCGCGAGCTGGTAGCAACCTCACTGACCCCGGGGCGGCCGGGCGGACCGATCCGCGTCGACCTGCAGCGGCTGGACGGGGCGAGCGGCCGGGTGACGTGGAGCGAGCAACTCGACGTGGGGACCGAGGATCTCATGCTGCTCCAGGACCGCATCGCGACCGCGCTCGGCGACGCCTACCGCGGCGTCCCGACGAGCGGCCACCCCGGCGCGCGGGAGGCGACGCCCGCCGCCCTCAAGGCGTACCTGCTGGCGAAGAGCCGGATCGACTCCGGCCACTACTCGAAGGATTTCAAGGAGGAGATCGCGCTGTTCGAGCAGGCGGTGGGAGACGCGCCGCGGTTCCTCGCGCCGGTGATCGCGCTCGCCGCCAGGTACCGCTATCTGTACCAGCTCTACCACCGTCCAGCCGACGACGAACGCTGCCAGGCGCTGATGGCGCGCGCACGCGCCCTGGCGCCCGACCACCCGTGGGTACTGGGGCTCGACGTCTGGCTGCTGCTCGACCACCGCGACGACGACGCCGCGCTCGCGAAGGCGCGGGCGTGGACCGCCGCCCGTCCTGGCGACAACGCGGCGTGGCAGACGCTCGGGGTCGTCCTCGGGTCGATGGGGAAGGACCGGGAGTCCGAGGCCGCGTTCGAGCGCTCGTTCGTGCTGCTGCCGTCGTGGTACACGCTGTACAACCTCGCCCAGTCCCGGGAGCTGCGCGGCGACTTCGACGGGGCACGGCAGACGATCAAGCGCGCCCTTGTCATCTCCCCGGCCAACCTCTTCTGCCTCGGACTGCTCGCCGAGGTCGAGATGTACGCCGGCAACAACGAAACGGCCGAGCGGCTCTACCGCGACCTCCTGGCGCGGCGGGGCGAGCGCCTCGACCGCATCCACCTCGGCAACTGCCTCTATTACGAGAAGAAGCTCCCCGAGGCCGCGTCGCTCTACCGCGAGGCGGTGACGAGCGATCCCACCGACTACCTGGCGGTCGCCAACCTGGCGGACACCGAACTCGCCATGCGCGAAACCGCGCAGGCGCGCGCGAACTACGCCACGGCGCTGCGGCTATGCGAGGCCGACTACGGGCAGGGCGTGCGCCGGCGGGCACTGCTGGAGACGCGCGCCCGCTGCCTCGCGCAGCTCGGACACGGGCCCGAGGCGTTCCTCGCGATCCAGGAGGCGCTCGCGGACTACCCCGAGAACCCGGCTACGATGTTCATGGCGGCGCTCGTCGCGGCCGTGGCCGGTGACCACAACGCGGCGCTCGCCTGGACCGGCAAGGCTCTCGCCGCGCGCGCCCCTGTGGTCTGGTTCACGGGGCCGGAGTTCGCCGGCCTCGCCCGCGACCCGCGCTTCCTGGCGTTGCTCTCCCGCCGGTGAACGGCGCCGGCGCCGCCGCGCGGACGGCTAGTTCGGGCCGGTGCCGGGCTGGTTGTCGCCGCCGGGATCGGCGTGCGCGACCACGTTCCCCTCACCGTCGAGCAGCTTGACGTCGTAGTAGAAGTGGCCGGCTTCCCGGGTGTTGCCGGTGGTCACCAGGTCGGGCAGGCGCGAGCCGGGAGTGGCAGAGATCTGCCCGACGCCACGGTGCACGCCGCGCGGGCGGAACGCGCCGGCGGCCGGCGGCGGCGCTGGAGTGTTCGCCGGGACCTCCGCGAGGAACTCCACGGCGACGCCGACGGCGCTCTCCGGGATGCCTTCGAACCTCCACCGGATGTCCTCCGGCCCGTCCTTCCACTTGAGGTGGACCCAGTCAGGAGTACACGTGAGCTGACCGTTGCGGACCGTGACCGTGACCCTCTCGTACTTCGGCTTGGGCATCGCTTCCTCCCCTTTCTTCCTGCCCGTCGTGGCGGCGGCCACCACGCGTTCGCTCCCCCCCGCCCGATTTCCGCCTTCGGCGGCCGGCCGGAGCGGGCGCGCGCGCCGGCGCCGCCTCGCGCGCGTTCGTGCCACCATCGACGCCCACGGTCTCTCGGGCTCCCGAGGGCGCCTCGCTCACCGCTCGACCTCCGCCTGGGGATAGGCGTCCGACGAGTCGCCGGGCAAGCGCACGGCTCCAGGGCCGCTCAGCAGCACTCTCACGAGCTCCGCCTGACTCCCGGTGCCGGTCTTGCGGAAGATCCCGGCGAGCTGGGTGTGCGCGGTGTTGCGCGAGATGCCGAGGATCGCGGCGGCCTCCGGCAAGCTCTGCCCGCCGAGGAGCAGCACCGCGAGACGGGTCTCGGCGCCGGTGAGGACGTAGAGGTCGCGCACCAGTTGCTCGGGACTGACGTGTGGCACGCCGGCGTCGGAGACGAAGACCACGGCGCCGCGCGATCGCAGCGCCGGCCACCGCCGCCCGCGGCCGATCGGAACGGCCATGACCTCGTATGGCCGCGACGACGACACGCGCGACAGCCGCAGGCCGAGCCCGGGCCCGCTGCCCCGCCGCGCGACCTCGGCCACCGCCGCATGGAGCATGCGGGTGTCCGCCGGCGTCGCTCCCCGCAACCCGTTCTCGCCGATCATGAAGCCGTCCTGCTGCGCTGAGATCCGGCGGGCGGCGCGGTTGGCGAGGATCGGCCTCGCCTCGCTGTCGACCACGACGGCAGCGAGCGCGACCCGGTCGAAGGCATCGGCCGCCTCGGCCGCCCTCCGCTCCGCTAGCTCCACGCGCCCGTGGACAGCCAGCGCACGGGCGAGGTGGGGCACCAGGTCCTGCAGTGCCTCCAGGCCCTCACCCTCGAGGCGTGCGCCGGGGATGGGGAACAGCCACAGCGCACCGACCGCACCGCCCTCCCGCGTCAGGCTCACTCCCGCCGCGCCCCCGCGGCGCCCCTGGAGACCGAGCGCCGCCAACGCCTCGTCGGCGCCGGCGCCCAGTCGCCCACCCCACGCCGCCGGAAACGCCACCATGCCGACCGCGCTCCCGTCGAGCGGTGCGACGAACGCGGCGGCCAGGGTGCTCGCGGCGAGCGGAGTCGGCGGTCTTTCGATCCCGACCGTGGCGAGCAACGCGACCTCGTCCGCATTGGAGCCGAAGGCGAGGAGTGCGGCGTCGGCCCCGGCCGCTGCAGCGATCCCGGCGACGGCGCGCGGCCACGCTTTCGGCGACGCCGCGGCGTCGAAGATCAACTCGACAGCTCTGAGGAACGTCCGCTTCATCGCTTCCTGCGGGGCACCCGCCCCGCGTCCCGGTCCGTCGACCGGCCGTAGCGGTCTGTGCCGCACTGATTCTATTGATGGTAACACCTCGACGGTCCCTCCCGGCGACGCCGCCACCGGCCAAGAGAACGATCGCACGCGAGCCCCTGCCGCGCATCATCCGTCCGGGTGAGACGTGGCGGCGTTGCCAGGACGCAGGCTGCGGGTCGGCCGGAGACGGGGTCTCGCGCTCCGCCCCGCGCGTCGTCTCGCCGGTGGCGGTGCGGCGCAGCCGGGTGCCGCCCTCACGCCTCCGTGAGCGAGCCGCTGCTCACGGTGGGGGCGCTTCCCCTCGCGTGGGTTTCTCGCCGTTCGCGCCCGTCGCGGCGGCGAACCTGTAGTTCCCCTGCATGAACTGCTCGACGTACCACTCCATCGTGTCGTGGCTCTCCATGTACATGTCGAGCTGGCTCGAGCACGCCATCAGCCGACCGAGGTGGTCGAGCGCCGCCTCGGTCTCCGCGGCCGAGCCCTTGCGGAACCAGGCGTTGACCACGTCCATGCGGCGGTCGACCTGGAACCCGATGTGGCGCAGGATGCGCTCGAGGAAGACGGCCCGCAGGTTGCGGCGCCAGCGCGTCGCGCCGCCGCCGGCGAAGCGGAACGAGACCGCGTTGAGGTTGCGCTCGCCGGCCAGCGTCGCGTCCACCAGGGTGAAGTGGAACGCCAGGCGGCTGTTCAGGTTCATGTAGTCGGCGGCGACCAGCAGGTAGCTCTTCTCCCCGAGCGCCCGGCGGGCGCTCGACTGCGAGCCGAGCGAGCCGGCCACCACGGAGGCGAGGCCGCCGAGGCTCGCCGGCATCTCCCGCCGCCACGAGACGCCGGGGTGCATGACCCCGCGCCAGAGCGCCTGGAACGGACGGCTCACGATCTCCTCGGCGCGCACCTCCTCCCCGGCCTGCGCCGACGGCGCCAGCCCGCCGCCAAGGTCGAGGACGAACAGGCGGATCGGGGTGGCGCCCGCGAGCCGGCGGGCCGCGTGCGGCGCGCGGTCGAGCACCGAGTCCGAGAGCGTGAACATCGCCTCGATCGCCTTCTCGTGGCAGAAGCGCAGCACGTCGTGCGCCGAGCGGCAGGCGGACGGGCGGAAGTTCAGCGCCGACGGGTCCACCAGGCGCAGCGTGAGCAGCCGCCGGTGCAACGGGTCCGCCTCGCCGCCGGCGAAACGCTCGGGGATCTCGACGCTGCGCGCCGCGGGCGGCCACAGCGCGCCGGCGAACACCGCCCGCCGGGCGGCGTCGAGGCTCACGGTCGCGCCCGGCGTCACCGCCCCGAGCGCCCCCTCCGCCTCGAACACCGACGGGATCCCCCACTCGCGCAGCAGCGCCGCGGCGTGGCCGGCGACGTTGCCGCGCTCCGCCACCAGCCCCGCCAGGCGTGGCAGCACGCGCACGATCTCCGGCGTGGCGCGGCGCACGAACACGATCGCGCCCTCGGGGACGTGCGCGGCGCGCGGCATCTCGGCGAACGCGAGCGCCGGCCCCGACGTCCGCCCGGGGAACACGGTGCGCCCGCCCGCGAACAGCGGCGCCGCCTTGGGGCGGCTCCACGCCCGGCGCAGGGCGCCCGGGCCCACCAGCAGGTCGCGCGTCTGCACGACGTAGAGCTCGCCGCGCTCGTCGAGCACCCACTCGACGTCCTGCGGGGTGCCGAAGTGAGCCTCAAGCCGCACGCCCCACGCCGCCAGCACCTGGATGTCCTCGGTCGAGAGCGTCGGCCGGCGACGCTCCTCCTCCGACACCGCCTCGCGCGCGATCCCCCCTCCGGCCGCCGCCACCACCCGCGTCCCCTTCTCCGCGGGACGGTGCTCGAGCACCGCGTGCGAGCGGGTGCGGGCCACGACGTAGAGGTCCGCCGGCGCGGCCCCCCCGGCGACGTCCACGCCGAGGCCGGAGGTGGCCGCGATGAGCATGTTCCCGCGCCCGGGCCGGCCCGGGTCCTGGGTGTACAGGATCCCGGCGGCGCGGGCGGCGAGCGTCGGCAGCACCAACACCGCCATCGGGCTCTCGACCTCGGTGATCCCCTGCGAGAGACGGTAGGCGAGCGCACGCTCCGAGAAGCGGGTGGCGAGGACCTCGAGGTAGGCGCGCGGGAGGTCGTGCTCGGGGACGTTGAGCAGGCTCCCGAACTGGCCGGCGAACGTGCGCTGCCCGCCTTCGCCGACCGCGCTCGAACGCACCGCGAAGCCGCCGCCGCGCGCGCCGAGCTTGCGCGCCCGCTCGGTGAGCGCCACCTCCACCGCGCGCGGCAGCGCCGCACCCGCGACCGCCGCCCGCAGGCTCGTGGCCGCGGCCGCGAGCCCGGCCTCGTCATCCGGGTCGAGGTCGCGCAGCGCGTCGCGGACCTCGCGCCAGAGCGGGAGGCCGACGACCTGCGCGTAGGCGCCGGCGGTGAGCACGAACCCCTCGGGCACGGGGAGCCCGACCCGGTTGGCGACCTCGCCAAGAGCGGCGGCCTTGCCGCCCACCAGGGCGGCGTGCGAGGCGTCGACCTGGGCCAGGCTGACCGCCATCGCCGGGCTCTCCCGGCGGCCCTCCGCCGCCAGGAACGCCTCCACTTCCCGCCGGCCGCGCGCCGCCAGGCGGTGGAACGAGGCGTACGCCTTGCCGGTCACGTGCTCGAGCGCGGTGACGCTGGCCACGGTGCGCTCGAACACGGCCGCGATCCGCTCCCCGACCAGGTGCGGCCGCGGCGGCACGAAGCGCAGGTCCTCCTGCAGACCCGCCATCAGCGCCAGGCACTCGTTGTTGGAGGCGAGCAGCGCTTTGAACTCCCGGTACTGCCGCCGGACGCGCTCCTCGGCCGCGGGCGGCCGCGCGCCCCCGGGCTCGCCGGGCGTCGCCGTCATCGGACGGGCACCGTCCCGCCTCGCGGGCGGGCGCCTGGCCTCAGTGCGCCGAGACCCGGCCGCCGATCCGCGACGCGATGAAGTCGATGCCGAGGCCGGCCAGCGTCGCCGCCAGGACGCAGAGGAGGCCGTAGAGCGTGGCGCGCTGCCGGGCCAGGTCGGCCAGCCGCGCCGGCACGCCCACCGTCGTCACCGGCAGCTCGGCCGACGCCTCGCCGACGATCGCGGCGTCCCTGACCGCGAAGGCGGTGACCGTGTAGCGCGCGGGCGGAGCTTTCTTGGGCCATCGGAACGACACGGCGTAGGAGGTCTGGTCCCCCCGCTCCTGCACCCGTACGCTCCCCTCCTCGGTCCGCAGCATGCCCTGGCCGGCCTTGAGTTTCAAGTAGTTCGCGCGCACCTCCCGGCGGTCGCGCGCCGGCGGCTCCACCCTCATCTGCGCCTCGATCGCGCGTCCGTCGAGCTGGCCGCGGTCGACCTCGGCGCGCGCGAGCAGCTGCGCGACCGGCCGGGGGGAGAACGCGAGGAACAGCGACGGCACGCCGGAGATCCGCGCCTCGCCGGCGTTGGCCCAGATCGGCCCGAAGCGGCCCTTGGTGTTGAACCGCGCCTCGGCGTCGGGGCCGCGGACCACCACGACGACCTGCGCCCCGGCCGGCATGAGGCCGCTCACCTCCACCTCGGCGCCGGCGTAGAAGGCGCCGATGCGGACCGCGTCGGGGCGAACGACGATCGTGGGCGGCGTCTGGGCCGCAAGCGACAGGGCCCACCCCAGACCCGCCGCGACGAGCACGCACGCGACGATCCGGCGCCGGTCCATCTCAGTGCCCTCCCGACGTGACGTGGGAGAGCAGGTTGGCTGGGGTCGCCACCAGGCTCCACGCCATCTTCACCATCACCAGCAGGACGATCGACGCGAGCAGGATCTTGAGCTGATCGGCGCGCAGCAGCTTGCCCACCCGCGCCCCGGCCTGGGCACCGACGGTCGAGCCAACCATCAGGAGGAGCGCCAGGACCAGGTCCACCGTGTGGTTGCTCGTGGCCTGCATGAAGGTGATGCCGGCGGCGGTGAAGAAGATCTGGAAGAGATCGGTCCCCACCGCGACGTGCATCGGCATGCGCAGCAGGTAGACCATCATCGGGACCATGATGAAACCGCCGCCCACCCCCATGATCGCGGCGAGGATCCCGACCAGCAGGCAGAGGAGGAACGGCACGAACACCGAGTGCCGCACGCCCGCCCGCGCGAACGTCATCTGCAGCGGCAGGCGGCCGAGCAGCGAGTGCTTGGCCGCGCCGGCCGCCTTCTTCGGCACCATCGAGCCGCGCCGCAGCGCGTTCAGGCTCTCGAAGAACATGTAGCCGCCGACGCTGCCGAGGACGACCACGTACGAGACGGTGATGAGGAAGTCGGCGTTCCCCATCGCGCGCAGCACCTTGATGATGCGCACGCCGATCGCGCCGCCGGTCAGCCCGCCCAGGAGCAGGATCGTGCCGAGCTTGACGTCCACGTTGCCGAGACGGAAGTGCGCCGCCGCCCCGGAGGAGGACGCGGCCACGATCTGGCACGAGTCGGAGGCCGCCGCGACCGTGGGCGGGATCCCCATCATCATCAGGATCGGGGTGAGGAGGAAGCCGCCGCCGACCCCGAACATCCCCGACATGAACCCCACCACGGCGCCGGCTCCGATGACGAGCAGGAGGTTGATGCTGATGCCCGCGATCGGCAGGAAGATCGGCATGGTCGTCGCTCTCGCTTCCGGCGGCCGCGCCGATCGCCGGCCCGGCCACCCTCGCCCCGTTCACTGCGCCCCAGCCCGCGCCCCGCTGCCGGCTTCCTCAAAGACCCGTGCTCTGCACCACCCCCTCGACGGCGAGATCGGCCACGCCGGGGATCGCTCGAACCACCTGCTGGATCTCTCCCGCCTGGTCCGCGGCCGCGAGCTTGCCGCGGATCGTGACGATCCCGGCGCGCGCCTCGACCTCGACCTCCAACCCGGAGGTTGCGGGGTGGATCACCAGGTTCGCCCGCACCCGACTGGCGAGCGCCAGGTTCTCCATCGCCGCGGTCGACTCCGGCGTCTCGGCGAACGTCGCCTGCGCCGCCATCACGCCGATCGTCTCGCACACGTCCCCGATCTCCATCGACTCGAGGTTGAGAACCACGTCGTACAGCGAAGGGTCGCCCCAGTCGACGCCGTAGAGGTAGTGCGTCCAGCGGCGGCGGTCCTGGTCCATCGCCTCGATGTAGACCGCGGCCTCGTCCGCGCTCATCTTGAGGCGCTCCTCGACCATCGCCACCCGCTTCTCGAGCGGGGCGATGATGCGCGTTCGCAGCACGTGGCTGACCCCGCGCAGGAGGAGATGGCCGGCGTTGCTGTGGTAGACCGCGTTCCCGGCCCGGACCTCCTCCGTGAGCGCCGCCTGGAAGAGCGTCAGGAACATGTACTTGCGGTGGCGGAAGCGATCCCAGAACGACGGCGGTTCGGTGATCGCCCGCCGCAGTTCCTCCTGCGTAACACCGTAGGCTGCGGCGCGCTCAACGATGATTTCACGGTCCAGACAGCGGTACCCGAGCCGCTGGGCGAGGCACTCGGCCAGGATCTTGCCACCGCTGAACGACCCACGGGAGATGGTGATGACCGCCATGCCTCACCCCCTCAGCACGAGCCCGCCGGCGCGCCCTTCCGGGAACGCGCACGCCCCGAAGTGAGGCAAGAAGCGTGCCGCCACCGCGGGCCCGGGCCGAGCGTTCCCGCTCGGGTCGAAACGGACCGTCGCGTCGCCTCGAGTTACGGGTTTCACCCGTCTTTCGTTACCGGCAGGAAACACCCCGCCCGGCCGGCTCGTCGCCCCGGGCCCGGCGCCGGCTCGCCCGCGGGCCGTTGCGACCGGGCCGGCGCGCTGAGACGGCTCCGCCGAGGCCGCGCGGGAACGGCGACGCGACATGGCACACCCGTTGCTTGTGTGAGGGCAGCCACGGCCACCATCGAGCTCCGGAGCGACACGGTCGGCCCGGCGCCCATGGCGGGCCCGGGAGTCCGGGCGGCGCTCGTCCCGGCGGGCGCCCCTGGAGCCGCGGCGGCAGCTCGCCGGGAGAGGGCGGAGGCGGCGCGGGACGCGCGAGGGGAGGCCATGCCGATCATCTTCGTCTGCAGCGTGCCGTTCGGCGGCGGTGAGCGGCTGGCCAAGAGCCTCGCCGCCAAGCTCGGCTACGCCTATCTCAGCCGCGAGGACGTCGTGGCGCGCTCGAACGAGTGCGGCATCCCGGTCGGCAAGCTCGAGGTCGCGATGATCAAGAAGCCGGCCGCGCGTGAGCGCCTCGCCCGGCTCAAGGAGCGGTACCTGGCCGTGGCCACCGCCACGATCTGCGAGAAGGCGGCCGAGGGCGACCTCGTCTACTACGGGCGTGCCGGCCACCTCCTCCTCCCCGGAATCGGGCACGTGCTGCGGGTCCGTGTGATCCCCGAGTACAGCCAGCGCCTCGACACCGCGGTGGGGCGCACCAAGCTCAACCGCGAGCGCGCCGCGGCGTTCCTCGACGAGATCGACGCGGACATCCGCACCTGGGTGCAGTTCGTCCACGGCGTGCAGATGGACGACCTGCAGAAGTACGACTTCGTCGTCAACCTCGAGCACATGAGCATCGAGAACGCCGCGGCCGCGCTGTGCGGCATCGCCGACCTCCCCGACTTCAGGCCGACGCCCGCCAGCCGCCGGGCGATGGACGAGCGGCTGCTGCAGGCCCGCGCCCGCATCAAGCTGGCGCTCGACCCGCGCACCGCCGACGCCGACCTCACGGTCCGCTCCAACGAGGGCGTGGTCACGATCACGTACATGCCGAACCAGGCGAGCGTCGCGCCGGTGATCCCGGAGATCCTCTGCGCGCTGCCGGAGTGCCGCGAGCTGCGCTGCACCGTCGCCAGCACCAACGTCCTCTGGATCCAGGAGGAGTTCCAGCCCGGCGGCGCGTTGCTGGCGCAGGTCAACGAGCTGGCGCGGCGCTGGGGAGCGGCGGTCGAGCTGCTGCGCTACCGCCCGGACGAGGCGGAAGGGGCGCTCACCGCCCCCGTGCCGCAGACGGCCGGCGCGTCGCCGCGGGGAACCGACGGGGGCATCGAGGACGACGTCGTGGAGACGGTCGCGGACGCCGACCGGGCGTTCGTCCAGATGCTCGACACGCTCGTGCACGCCGGCTGCTCCGGCGGCGGCCACACCGTGGCCGGCAGCCGCGAGCGCCTGCTCGCCGCCGTCAACCCCACGATCTCGTACAGCCTGGTGCTGGTGGGAGACGTCTTCCTCGCCAAGGCCGCCGCGGCGCGGACGCGGATGACGCGCGAGCTGACGCGGTTCCTCGCCGACCACCTCCCGGTTCCGGTCCTCCCCGCCGCCGAGCTCGGCGCCAAGCTGCGCTTCGGTCCGGCGCAGGTGGTCAGGCTCGCGGCCACGGCCGTGCTGACGGCGGCGCTGTACGCCGTCGTCTTCACCCACCAGGAGTTCTTCCTCAACGTGCTCGGCGGGCCGCTCCACGACGCCCACCCGTGGGGCGCGGTGGCGCTGGTGGCCGTCGTGGCGCCGCTCGCGGCGGCGCTCAACGCCGGCGTCACGTCGTCGCTGCTGCGGTTGCTCAAGCTCGAGTAGGTGACCGGATGGCGAAACGGTGCCGCGAGCCAGGGAGGTGTGATGCCGGAAGTGCTCGGTAGCGTCTTCATCCACGTGACCTGGGCCGACGCGCTGGTGGTCGTGGCGCTCGGGTTCGTCGGCGGGGTGCTGAGCGGGTTCACCGGCAGCGGCGGCGCGTTCTTCATGACGCCGGGGATGATGAACCTCGGGGTCACCGGCGTCGTCGCCGTCGGCAGCAACGTGGCGCACCGCATGGGCAACAACCTGATGGGCTCGCTCAAGCACGCCAAGCTCGGCAACGTCGACACCAAGCTCGCGGCGTGGCTGCTCGTGCCCGCGCTCGTCGCGGTGCGGGTCGCCGTCTGGATCAACGGCAAGCTCTTCCAGCTCAAGGGCGGGCACGAGGGCGGCGGCGAGGGTGCGGCGTCCAACCTCTACATCAGCGTGGTGTTCGTCGGCGTCTTGACGGCGGTCGGGATCTTCATCCTGCGCGACGCGTTGCGCTCCCGTCACGGCCGCGACGCGGAAGGGCCCTCGATGCGGGCAGCCAACTTCGTCTCCCGCCTGCGCCTGCCGCCGTACGTGTACTTCCCGGTCGCCGACGTCAAGGTCTCGGTCTGGCTGGTGCTCCTCGTCGGGCTGGCGCTCGGTTACCTCGACGGCACCGTGGCGATCGGCGGCTTCATCGGCGTGCCGGCGATGATCTACCTGTTCGGGGTCCCGACCTCGGTGGCGCCCGGAACCGAGCTCTTTCTCGCCATGTTCGGCGGCGGCCTGGCGGCGCTCAGCTACGGCTACCAGGGGCTCGTCGACATACGGCTCACGCTCCTGTTGCTGCTCGGCTCGATCATCGGCGTCTTCGTCGGGACCTACGGCACCAAGGTCGTCCGTGAGGTCCTCATCCGGCTCGTGATGGGGTCCGTCATCCTCCTCTGCGTCGTCAGCCGGGCCCTGGCGATCCCGGTGTACCTGCGCCAGCTCGACCTCGTCAGCTTCGACCGCCGGCTGGAACCGTGGTTCAACGGCGCCAGCACGGCGATGCTCTTTGCCGCGGGGCTCGGCGGCGCCGGGCTCATCCTGTTCCACGTCGTCAAGGCCCGCCTGGCGCAACGGCGTCTGCACGACACGCTGCGGGTCAGCCGGCCCGCGGCCGGCTAGAGAGGGGTGGTGCGATGGAACGGCGACTGC
>DAIDOU010000249.1 GCA_027458945.1 Acidobacteriota bacterium | reverse complement strand
TTGTTTCCGGTGCAACTCGCGATGCCGAGCACCGCCAGGGCAAAAGGCACGAAGAGCGCAAGCCGGTTCGATGTCATGGCTCCCCCCTAGTACTTGATGATCCGCGGCGTGATGAAGATGAGCAACTCGTCGTGCTGGGTGCTCAGGTTTCGGTTGCGGAAGAGCGCCCCGATGATCGGCAGCTTGCTCAAACCCGGGATACCGTTGCGCTGATCGTTCTCGGTGAGCTGGTAGATGCCGCCGATCACAGTGGTGCCGCCGTCGCGCACCATGACGCGGGTCTTGGCGTCGCGGGTCGAGATCGGGGCGTTGTTGCCGCTCTGCAGGTTGATGCCGGAGAGCGGCTCGCGCTTCTTCAGGTCGATGTCGAGCAGCACGGTCCCCTCGGCCGTGATCTGCGGCGTCACGTCGAGCGAGAGGGTGGCATCGATGTACTGCACCGTCACCGTGTTGTTCGCGACGGTCTGGATCGGGAGCAGGATGCCGCTCTGGATGTGCGCCTTCTCGTTGTTCTGCGCGGTGACCTTCGGCGACGAGACGATCTTGACGAGGCCGTTCGCCTCGGCCGCCTGCAGCGCGAAGTTGAGGTTGAACGAGTCGAGGATGTCGGCGAACCCGATGCTGATGATGCCGTTGCCGGGCTGGCCGAGGACGACCTGGCCGGTGCTGCTGATGCTGTTGGGGAACTTGAGGCCGGTTGTCGTGCCGTGCGCGGCGTCGGCCGCCAGGTTGTACCCCCACACCGTGCCGATCGACTGCGAGAAGGTGCGCGTCGTCTCGACGATGCGCGCCTCGATGACGACCTGCGGGTTGGGCTGGTCGAGGCTGTCGATCAGGTTGAGGATCCCCTCGATCTTGTCGGTCGCGTCACGGATGATCAGCGTGTTGGTGCGGTCGTCGACCACCACCGAGCCGCGGTCGGAGAGGATGAAGCTCTGCGAGGTCAGCACGCTCTTGACCGCGGACGCCTTGGCGTACGACAGCGTCTTGGTCACGGTGCGCATCGGCCGCGCGTTCTCGGCCTCCTTGCGGTACGCCGCCTGCTGTGCCTTCTCTTGCGTCAGGCGGTCGATGCGGGCGACGCGGAGGACGTTGTTCTCGACCACGTAGTCGAGGCGGTTGATCTTCAGGATGAGGTCGAGGCACTGATCCCACGGCACGTTCTCGAGGTTGACCGTGACCGAGCCCGAGACGTCAGGATCGACCACGACGTTGAGCCCCGTGATCTTGGCGAAGGTGCGGAGGACGTCCTTGATGTCGGCGTCCTTCAGCTCGAGGGAGATCGGCTCGCCGGTGAAGCGCTTCTCCTGGCTCTCGACCTCGTGGGTCGAGGTGGAGACCGACGTCGGCGGCGCCGCCTGCTCGGCCATCGCGGCGGGCGTCGTGGTCCACGGCGAATCGGCCGGCGCGGCGGCCGGCGCGGCCTCGGCGGACGGCGGCGGCGAGGTCAGCGACCCGCCCGTGGCCGGTCCGGGCTCGTTCTTGATCGTCACCGGGGTCTGCGGCACGGGCGCCGCCTGCTCGGCCGGCGCCGGAGCGGCCGGCTGTTGTGGCGGCACGGACTC
>DAIDOU010000248.1 GCA_027458945.1 Acidobacteriota bacterium | reverse complement strand
GCCGCGCGGCGAGGCCGCCGCGGCGGGGTTCGAGCCGCCGGCGGGCGGGATCGACCTCGCGCGCTACGCGCCCGACCGCGAGCTGCTGCCGGCGGGGCAGGTGTTCCGCTGGCTCGGGGTCGGCGGCGGCGAGGGCGAGGGGGTGGCGCAGTACGGCAGCGCCTGGGGGTACGAGCCGCTGCGCGGCTGGCTCGCGGCGCGCCTCGCCAGCCACGGCGTCGCGGCCGCGGCCGAGCGGGTGCTGCTCACCGGCGGCGTGCAGCACGCGCTCGACCTGATCCTGCGCGCGCTGGCGCACCCCGGCGACACGGTGCTGGTCGAGGACCCGACCTACCCCGGCCTGCCGCCGCTGCTCGCGCTGCACCGCCTGCGCGTGCTCGGGGTCCCGGTGCACCGGGACGGGATCCGACCCGCCGAGGTGGCGGCGCTCGCGAAGGAGCACGCGCGCCTTGCGATCCTCACCCCGACGCTGCACAACCCGTCCGGGCTGGTGCTCGACGGCGAGCGGCGGCGCGAGCTGCTCGCGGTGCTGCGCGAGCGCGGCGTGCAGGTGGTGGAGGAGCTGTTCGACCCGGCGCTGGTGAGCGACGGCGCGGTGCCGCCGCCGCTGGCCGCGCTCGATCCCGGCGTGCTCGCCGTCGGCTCGTTCTCGAAGGCGCTCTTCCCCGGGCTGCGCGTGGGGTGGGTCGCGGGCCCGGCCGAGCTGCTCGAGCGCGTCGTCGCGGTCAAGAGCTCGGCCGACCTCGGCGGCAGCCCGTTCCTCGAGGCCGCGGCGTGGACGCTGTGCCGCCGCGGCGTGCTCGACGATCAACTCGCGCGCCTGCGCGGCGCGGCGAAGGCGCGGCTCGAGGTCGTGCTCGCCACGCTCGCCGGGGCGCCGCGGGGCGTGGGGTGGAGCGTGCCGCGCGGCGGCTTCTCGCTGCTCGTCACGCTGCCGCCGGGGTGGAGCTCGCGCGCGGTCGCGGCGCGGGCGGCGGAGCGCGGGGTGTGGGTGCTGCCGGGGCCGGCAATGTCGGTCTCCGGCCGCGACGACGTGGTGCGGCTCGCCTACGCCGCGGTCGGCGGCGAGCGGCTGCAGGAAGGGATGGAAGGCTTCTGCGCGGCGCTGGCGCCCGGGAGGGCGCCGCTGCCGCTGGTGTGAAGAGAGGGGACCGGGGCACAGATCCCCGGCGCCCGGGAGGACGAGATGGAGTTCATGACGGATCAGTTCCGCGTCAAGGTCGGCCTCGCCGAGATGCTCAAGGGCGGCGTGATCATGGACGTCACCGATGCCGCGCAGGCCAAGGTCGCCGAGGACGCCGGCGCCGCCGCCGTGATGGCGCTCGAGCGCGTGCCGGCCGACATCCGCGCCGAGGGCGGCGTGGCCCGCATGGCCGCGATCGGCAAGATGGAGGAGATCATGAAGACGGTCTCGATCCCGGTGATGGCGAAGTGCCGCATCGGGCACATGGCCGAGGCGCGGGTGCTCGAGGCGCTCGGCGTCGACTTCATCGACGAGTCCGAGGTGTTGACCCCGGCCGACGAGGAGAACCACGTCTGGAAGCGCGACTTCAAGGTGCCGTTCGTGTGCGGCTGCCGCAACCTCGGCGAGGCGCTGCGCCGCATCGGCGAGGGCGCCGCGATGATGCGCACCAAGGGCGAGGCGGGCTCGGGCAACATCGTCGAGGCGGTCCGCCACCTGCGCGCGGTGCGGCGCGAGATGCGCCGCCTCGGCACGCTCGACCCGGCCGAGCTGGTGCCGGCGTCGAAGGAGCTGCAGGCGCCGCTCGAGCTGGTCGAGTATGTGGCGAAGGAAGGCAAGCTCCCGGTGCCGAACTTCGCCGCCGGCGGCGTCGCCACGCCGGCCGACGCGGCGCTGTGCATGATGCTCGGCGCCGAGTCGGTGTTCGTCGGCTCCGGGATCTTCAAGTCGGAGGACCCGGCGCGGCGCGCCGCGGCGATCGTAAAGGCGGTGACGCACTGGCAGGACCCGGCGGTCGTGCTCGAGGCCTCACGCGGCCTCGAGGGTGCGATGCCCGGCCTCGACATCGCCAAGCTCACCCCGGAGGAGATGCTCTCGCGCCGGGGGTGGTAGGTGGGCGCCGCCGCGACCGTCGGGGTGCTCGCCCTGCAGGGAGACTATGCGGCCCACGCCCGGGCGCTCGCCGAGCGCGGGGTGGCGAGCCGCGAGGTGCGCACCGCGTCCGACCTCGAAGGACTCGCCGGCCTCGTCCTCCCGGGCGGCGAGTCCACCACGATGCTGCGGCTGATGGAGGGGAGCGACCTCGGCGCGCGGCTGGCCGCCGCGGTCGCGGGCGGGCTGCCGGTGCTGGCGACGTGCGCCGGCGTGATCCTGCTCGCCCGCGAGGTGCGCCGCCCGCCGCAGCGCTCGCTCGGGCTGCTCGACGCGGTCGTCGAGCGCAACGCCTACGGGCGCCAGCTCGACTCCGCGGTCGTCCGGCTCGAGGTCTGCGACCGCGAGGCGCTCGGGGCCGACGCGCTCGAGGGGGTCTTCATCCGCGCCCCGCGGGTCACCGAG
>DAIDOU010000247.1 GCA_027458945.1 Acidobacteriota bacterium | reverse complement strand
GTGTCCATGACGGCGATGGGGTTGCCGGTGTAGAAGTTGACGCCGCGGGCGTAGAGCTTGCTCGCGACGATCGTTTCGCCGGCGAGCCCGTGCTCGGCGACGATCCGCGCCGTGTCGGCGTCGGTGAAGCCGTCGGTGGCGGCCGCGGGAAGGGAGAGGAAGCACACGAGGACGACCGCCAGGAACCCGGCCGCGTTGAGGGCGATGACCGGCGCAGTCCGGCGCAGGAGCAACAGCGCGCCGCACGCGACCTGGACGACCCCGAACGCCGCCACGGCGAGCAGCAACGGGCGCAGCTGGGCGGCGAGCGGGCCGTGCGCGAGCCACGGCGCGGCGATCATCCCGGCGCCGAACAGCGCGAACAGGGCGGCGGAGACGGCCGTGCGGCGGCGTGCTCCCGCGAGCGACTCGAGCGACAGCGCGAGAACGACGGCGAGCGCCGGGAACAGCGGCAGGATGTAGCTCGCGAGCTTGGAGTGGGCGATGGCGAAGATCACGTACACCGCGAGCAGCCACATCCCGAGGAAGGTCACGAGCGGGCGGTGTTTCTTCCATCCGGCGCCGAGCAGGGCGAGCAACGGCGTCCAGGGGAACATCCCGACGACGATCACGGCGGGGTAGAAGTACTGGTTGTCGAAGTTGGCGTGCTCGGCGCGCAGGATCCGGTCCCAGTTGTCGTGGATGAAGAACTCACCGGTGAACGCGCGGCCGTAGGTGAGCGTCGCGTACACGTACCACGGGGCCGCGATCGCGAGGAAGGCGAGCCACCAGGGGTGGACGAGGAACGACCTGAGCGCCGCGCGCTCGCCCGTCACCAGCAGGAACGCGACGATCGCCAGCAGCTCGATGATGATCCCCACCGGCCCCTTGGCCAGGACGGCGAGCGCCGCGGCGACCGCGAAGAGGTACATCCAGCGCGGCCGCCGCTCCACGAACCACAGGTAGAACCCCCACATGCTGACCACGATGAGTGAGGTGAGGACCATGTCGGTGAGGAGCGCGATCGACTGGCCGAGGACGAGGAGCGAGGTCGCCTGGATCAGCGCCGCGAGCGCCGCGGTCCGCTCGGGCAGCACGCGCCGGCCGAGGAAATACGTGGCGGCCACGCCGAGCAGGCCGAACACGGCAGGGATCAGGCGCGCCGCCCACGGGGTCACGCCGAACGCCGAGAACGACGCCATCAGGCACCAATAGGTGAGCGGCGGCTTCTCGAACTGCGGCTGCCCGAACATGAGCGGCGTGAGCACGGTGTGGTGCTGCAGCATCTCGCGCGCGGTCTGCGCGTAGAACACCTCGTCGGGGTCGGTGAGCGGCAACAGGTTGAGGCCGGCGACGTACGTGAGACCGGCCAGCGCGATCAAGGCGAGGAGCGCCGTGGAGGTGCGCCGCGGTGAGGCAGAAGCGTGTTCGCCGGCGCGCGGCTCGGAGGTCGTCGGGGGAGGCAGCATCTTGCAACCGTAGCAAAAGCCGGCACCGGAGCCAAGGGCCTGGCGCCGGCCGCCGCCGGGCGCCCGGCCGGGCCGCGGCGGACGAGTATACTGGCGGCGTGAGTACACCGAGTACGCTGTTTTCGCAACGCACGTTCTCCGAGTTCGACCTCCTTCCCCAGGTGCAGCAGGGTCTCGACGACGCCGGCTTCCGGCGCTGCACGCTGGTGCAGGCCGAGGTGTTGCCGCTGGCGCTGGCGGGGCGCGACGTGGCCGCGCAGGCGCAAACCGGCACCGGCAAGACGGCCGCGTACCTGGTCACGATCTTCACCAAGCTGCTGGCCAAGCCGGCGCCCGAGCCGCGGGTGCCGCGGGCGCTCGTCATCGCGCCGACGCGCGAGCTGGTCGTTCAGGTCGCCGACGACGCCGGCAAGCTGGGGCGGCACACCGGGCTCGTCACCGAGGCGGTGTTCGGCGGGATGGACTACCGCGAGCAGCGCGACGAGCTGCTGCACGGCGTGGACATCCTGGTCGGGACCCCCGGCCGGCTGCTCGACTACCTGCGTCAGGGCGTGACCTCGTTGCGCCAGGTCGAGGTGTTCGTGGTGGACGAGGCGGACCGCATGTTCGACATGGGGTTCGTCGACGATCTGCGCGAGATCACCCGGCGGTTGCCGCCGCCCTCCCGCCGCCAGACGATGTTCTACACCGCGACGCTTTCGCCCCGGGTGCTGGCGCTCGGCTACAACGAGATGCGCAACCCCGCGGAGATCGTCGTCAACCCGGAGGAGATCACCCCGGACCGGCTGGAGCAGGCGCTGTACCACGTCGGCGCGCGCGAGAAGTTCTCCCTGCTGCTCGGGCTCCTCGAGCAGGAGGGGACCAGCCGCACGATGGTCTTCGTCAACACCCGCGAGGAGGCGCGCCGTCTCGTCGAGCGGCTCGAGCGGCACGGCTTCGAGGCCAGTGGGCTGACGGGCTCGGTGATCCAGCGCCGGCGGTTGAAAGTGCTCTCCGACTTCAAGGACGGGACGCTGCCGATCCTGGTCGCCACCGATGTCGCGTCGCGCGGCCTCCACATCGAGGGCGTCTCGCACGTGATCAACTACGACCTCCCACAGGACCCGGAGGACTACGTGCACCGCGTCGGACGCACGGCGCGCGCCGGCGCCGAGGGGAAGGCGATCTCGCTCGCGTGCGAGAACTTCGTCTTCTCGCTGCCGGCGATCGAGAAGCTGCTCGGCGCCACGATCCCGGTGAAGTTCGCCGAGGACTCGATGTTCCGCCCCGTGCTGCCGCGCCCGCGGCCGCAAGCGCATGCGCGCCACGACGCGCCGCGGCGCGGTGCCGAGACGGCGCCGAGCCCCGCGGTCCCGGCGCCTCCGGCGCCTCCAGCGGCGCCCGCGGAGCCGGGGAAGAAGCGGCGGCGTCGCCGGCGGCGCAAGCCCCCGGGGGGCGCGGCCGGGCCGTCGCCCGCGGCCGAGTGAGACGGCACGGCCGCCCGGCGCGGTCGTGTACAATCGCCGCACGGGAGGATCACCATG
>DAIDOU010000246.1 GCA_027458945.1 Acidobacteriota bacterium | reverse complement strand
GAGCTCGGGGGCGAGCGGCGCGGGCGCGGGCGGCGGGGCCGTCCGGGCGGCGGTCGCCAGCAGCAGGGCGGCGATCGCCGCTCCGGCGCGATCGCGAACGGCCGGCCCGGCGACCGTCACCGGTCCCTCTGGGGCCGCTCGCGCTCACGCTCCGCCGCGGACGCATCGTTGAAGCACACGTAGCAGATCGGTCCGGCCTCGGTGTCCATCTTCTTCCACTCGAACCGCGGCCCGATGTCGCGCCCGCAGCGGAAGCAACGGCGCTGGTCGTCTCTTCCGGCCCTGGTCTCGTCTGTCACGGCGATGATGCCCTCGCAATCGCCCCTATTTTCGCCGATTCCCGCCGGCGCCGCCAGTGCTGAGGACAGCGGTCCCAGGGTGCGGGGCCCGGGCAACCGAAGGACGATGCCTTTGGTCGGTGATTTGAGGTCCGAGGAACCGGGGGTTCCGGTTCGGGACCCGGGGGAGGCGTGGCGGGTGGCCGGAAGTGGCCGCGCCGGCCGCCGGGTCAGGCGCCGTGGACGAGGCGGTCGGCGAGAATGTGCGGCAGACCTGCGGTGAGGATGCGGCGGCGGGCGCCTTCGACGTTGTAGGCGATACGGTAGAGGGTGAGCCGGCGCGCATCGGAGTCGTACATCGCGTAGGCGGCGCGTGGATCGTGGTCGCGGGGCTGGCCGACCGAACCGGGGTTGATCAGGTAGCGCCGGGTGCGGTCGAGGTCGACCACGACCCGGCTGCCTCGCAGCAGGACGCCGACCAGGCTCTCGCGACCCTCCTCGTGGGTCTGCTCGAACATGCACGGCACGTGCGAGTGACCGAAGAACGCGATGCCGGCGTCGGTGCTGGCGAACGCGTCGTGCGCCTCGTGCTCGCTGAACAGATACTCGTCCTCGTCGGCCGGCGAACCGTGGCAGATGGCGAGCCCGGGCTCGACCGTCCGCGGGCCCCGGGGCACCGCCTCGAGGTACCGGCGGTTGGCCGCCGCCAGCGCGTCCGCGGTCCACAGCGCCGCGCGGCGGGCGTGGGGGTTGAAGAACGCCGCGCCTCGGTCGGGGTCGAGCACGACGCGGTCGTGGTTGCCGCGGACGGCGATCACGGCCGGTCGCAGGCGGCGGAGTCGTTCGATGACCTGGTTCGGCGCGGCGCCGTAGCCGACGGCATCGCCGAGGAAGAGCACGGCGTCGCGCCGCTTGCGCGCCGCGTGCGCCAGCACGGCGCAGAACGCTTCAATGTTGCTGTGGATGTCGGAGAGGACGAGGTACCTCATGGCGCCGCCGCCGGGCGGGCGCAGCGTCGGCCCCGCACCGCGCCGCTTCCCGAGCGCGGCCGCTGCGCTTTGCGGCGCGGCCGGCGTTGACCGTGTGCGCCGGCGCAACAACGACGCAACAACGCAACCCTGACCTTACTGGGGAGGCTCGGGCTCACGGCCGGCCCTCGAGCACGAGTGCGAGTCTCCCGGCGAGCGCTTCGGCGTCCTCTCCGATCTCTGGCCGGATCGTGACATCGGCGGCACGATAGTGCGGCAGGCGCTCGCCGTAGAGCTGGAACGCCTGCTCGGGCGACTCGAACAGCGGTCTCTCGCCGCGCTTCCCGGGCAGCCGGCGAACGATCTCCACCCACGGCACGTCGAGGAACACCGAGACGCCGGCGCGGCGGATCAGCTCCCGGTTGCCGGGGCTCGCGAACGTGCCGCCGCCGGTGGCGGCGACGAACCCCGGGAAACGGGCGCAGGCGGCAAGCTGGCGCGTCTCCTCGGCCCGGAACACCGCCTCACCCCGCTCGCCGAAGATCCGCGCCACGCTCATCCGCAGGCTCGCCTCCACCCGTGCGTCGAGGTCGAGGAACAGCATCCCGGCGCGCCGCGCCAGCGCCCGGCCCGTCGCGGTCTTCCCCGCGCCCATGAAGCCGATCAGGAACACCCGCACGCGGACCGCCTCCCACGCCGGCGCTACTCCCGGGTCGCGAACCGTTCCATGAACCGCGTCGACAGCCGCCCCTCGATGAAATCGCGCTCCTCGAGCACCCGGAGGTGCAGCGGGATCGACGTGCGCACGCCGCCGATCAGGAACATCGAGAGCGCGCGCCGGGCGCGCCGGATCGCCTCGCTCCGACTGGCGCCGTGGACGATCACCTTGGCGAGCAGCGAGTCGTAGTTCGGGGGCACCCGGTAGCCGCGGTAGATGTGGGTGTCCACCCGCACCCCCGGACCGACCGGGAACGCCAGCTCGGTGATCTCGCCGGGAGACGGCGCGAACGTCACCGGGTCCTCGGCGTTGACGCGGAACTCGATCGCGTGGCCGCGGATCGTGGGGCGGCGGCGAAGCGACAGCGGCTCGCCGTTGGCCACCCGCAGCTGCTCGAGCACGAGGTCCACACCCGTCACCGCCTCGGTCACCGGGTGCTCGACCTGGATGCGGGTGTTCATCTCCATGAAGTAGAACTGGCCTTCGTTGAACAGGAACTCGACCGTGCCCGCGCTGGTGTAGCCGACCGCCACCGCCGCCTCGACCGCGGCGGCGCACATCCTGTCGCGCAGCTCGGCGTCCACGGCGACCGACGGCGCCTCCTCGATCAGCTTCTGGTGCCGGCGCTGGATCGAGCACTCGCGCTCGCCGAGCGCGATCACCTTGCCGCGCGTGTCGCCGAGCACCTGGATCTCGATGTGGCGCGGTTCCGTGAGGTACTTCTCGAGGTAGACGTCGGCGACGCCGAAGGCGCGCTCCGCCTCGTGGCGGGCGGTGTCGAACACCTGCCGCAGCTCGCGCGGGTCGCGCGCCACCCGCATCCCCTTGCCGCCGCCGCCGGCCGACGCCTTGAGGATCACCGGGAACCCGACGCTCTCGGCGAGGGCGACCGCCTCCTCGCGCGAGGCGAGCGGCTCCGAGGAGCCGGGAAGCACCGGCACGCCGCGCGCGATCACCGTGCGGCGGGCGTTCGCCTTGTCCCCCATCGCGCGGATCGCCTCGGGGGGCGGGCCGATCCAGACCAGGCCGCACTCCTGCACGACCTCGGCGAAGTGTGCGTTCTCGGCGAGGAACCCGTAGCCCGGGTGGAGCGCGTCGGCGCCCGTGATCTCGGCCGCGGCGATCACCGCGGTGATGTTGAGGTACGAGGCGTTGGCGGCCGGCGGTCCGATGCACACCGCCTCGTCCGCCATGCGCACGTGGAGCGAGTCGCGGTCGGCCTCCGAGTGCACCGCCACCGTGGCGACCCCCGCCTCGCGGCACGCGGCGATGATACGCAGGGCGATCTCCCCGCGGTTTGCGATCAGGACCTTCGAGATCATGGCGGGCTACGACGGCCGGATCGCGAACAGGCGCTCGCCGAACTCGACGGGTTGCGCGTTCTCGGGGAAGCGGCGCACGAGCTGCCCCGAAATGTCGGCCTCGATCTCGTTCATCAGCTTCATCGCCTCGACGATGCAGAGCACCTGCCCCTTGGTGACGAAGTCGCCGATCTTCACGTACGCCTCGGCGTCGGGACTGGGGGCGACGTAGAACGTGCCGACGATCGGGGACGTGACGAACGACAACCCGTCGTCTTCCGCCGCCGGCTCTGCACCCAGGCGCGTCTCGCCCGGCGCCACGATACCGGCGGCGGCCGGGAGCGCGGCCGCCAGGTGCGGCGCCAGCAGCGGCGCACTCAAGCGCGCCTCCGGCGCTGGAGCCGCGGGGACGCCGTCCACCCGGATCCGTTCTCCGTCCTTCTCGATCTCGACGCCGCCGACCTTGCTCTCGGAGACGACGCGAATCAACTCGCACAGCTCGGTAAAGGTGAACATCCCCATCCTCTCAGACGAACTCGTGGCGCAACCGGTGGGCTGCGAGGCGACTCGCGAACCGCGCCCGGCCGGGGTTCCCATCTCGGCCCACGACCGTCAGCAGAAAGTACGTATCGGTGATGCTGGTGATCAGGACGACCTTGCGCTCGGCCGCGACCACGATCTGGTCGAGACCACCGAGCTGCAGCTCGCGGTTGGCCGAGCTGACCTCGCGCAGGAACGTGGAGTACTCCGCGATCAGCTCCTCGACCGCGTCCGGATCCTCGCTCCAGCTCGTCACCGGGATCCCGTCCCGGTCGGCGATCGCCGTCAGGGAGACGCCAGCGCATGCGCGGACGCCGGTCAGGGCGTTCTCGAAGGTCATCGCGCTCGTTCCTCGCCAAGTGTAAGGCCTGCCAGCCAGCGCTGCAACGCCGCGATCTTGCGCTCACGCGGGGCGAGCGGCGGCGGCGCCTCGGGGAGCGGCGCCATCATGTCGCGCACCAGCGCCAGCAGGTCGCTCGCCTCGACGTTGCCGGGCTCGCGTTCGAGCAACCGCTCGAGCACCCCGACGGCCTCGCCGAGCGCCTGCTGCTGCACGTACAGGCGCGCCAGCGTCAACGAGGCGGGCTGCGGTGCCGGCTCGTGGCCCGGGGCCTCGCCAGCCGACGCGTCGAGCACGGCCCGGAGCAGCGCCGGCGCCTGGTCGGCCTCCGGCACCGTGAACAGGTCGGCGTCCACCGCGCCCGACCCCGCGGCCGGTTCCACCGCCTCGGGCTCGAACTCGAACGCCTTCGGGGGCTCGGCATAGGCCGCCGTGCCAAGACCCACCTCGGGCTCGACCACCGGGACAGCCCACGCCGGCGCCTGCAGGTCAGCGGCGGCCGGCGCCGCAGGTTCGGACGGCGCGAACGGGTCGCCCGCGACCGCCGCCGGTTCGAAATCCGGCTCGGGCATCGCCGCGATCGGGGCCTCGGCGAAGGGCGCGCCGGCCGCGGCGGCCACGGCCGGTCCCGGGAACACCTCTCCGGCGTGCAGCGGTTCCGTTCCTGCGAACGGCTCCTCCGTCACGGACGCCGACTCGGCCTCGCCGAACACCACATCGCCGGCCACCGCCAAGGGAGGCGGCGGAACGGGCAACGGCTCGACAGGCGGTGCGAACGCCAGCTCAGGGATGACTTCGGGCGCCGGAGGAGACACCGCAGACGGCTCGGCGGCCGCGAGCATCACCGGAAGCGCGGCGACAGGCAGCGCCGCGGCCGGCGGCTCGAACGGCGCGACCGGCGGCGCCTCGACGGCCGGCTCGACCGGCGCCGGCTCGCCGC
>DAIDOU010000245.1 GCA_027458945.1 Acidobacteriota bacterium | reverse complement strand
CAGATCGACCCCCGGCCGTTCGAGGTCCAGCTCCACCAGGCCGAGGGGCAGCTCGCCAAGGACGAGGCGGCGCTGGCGAACGCCAAGGTCGACCTCGAACGCTACCGGGTCCTGATCAAGGAGAACTCGGTCTCGGCGCAGCAGCTCGACACGCAGGCGGCCACCGTGGACCAGATCGAGGCGGCGATCAAGAGCGACCGCGCGCAGGTGGAGAGCGCGAAGCTCAACCTGACCTACAGCCGGATCACGGCGCCGATCTCCGGCATCGTCGGGTTGCGGCTGGTCGATCCGGGCAACATCGTGCACGCCTCCGACCAGACCGGACTGCTGGTGATCACGCAGCAGCAGCCGATCACCGTGATCTTCACGATCGCGGCCGACCAGCTGCAGGCGGTCCTGCAGCAGCGGCGGAAGGCGCCCGACCTCGTCGTCGAGGCGTGGGACCGCGACTTCAAGCGCAAGATCGCGACCGGCTCGCTGCTGGCGATCGACAACCAGATCGATCCCTCGACCGGCACGATCCGGATGCGGGCCCAGTTCCCCAACCAGGACTCGGCGCTCTACCCGAACCAGTTCGTCAACACTCGCCTGCTGGTCGAGACGTTGCACCGGGTCGTTCTGGTGCCCACGGCCGCGATCCAGCGCAGCCCGCGATCGACCTACGTCTACGTGGTCAAGCCGGACTCCACCGTCGAGATGCGCACGGTGGTGGTGCAGATGACCGAGGGCGACACGACGGCGTTGCGGAGCGGGATCGCCGCCGGCGACGTCGTGGTCGTGGACGGGGTGGACAAGCTGCAGCCCGGCACGCCGGTCACGCTGGCGAAGTCGAACGGCGCGCGGCAGCAGAGCTCATGAACCCCTCCCGTCCGTTCATCCTGCGGCCGATCGCCACCTCGCTGTTGATGGCCGCGATCCTGATCGCCGGCGCCATCGGTTTCAAGCTGCTCCCGGTCTCGGCGCTGCCGCAGGTCGACTATCCGACGATCCAGATCGTGACGTTCTACCCGGGCGCGAGCCCCGACGTGATGGCGTCGGCGGTCACGGCGCCGCTCGAGCGCCAGTTCGGGCAGATGCCGGGGCTCAACCAGATGACGTCTTCGAGCTCGGCGGGGAGCTCGTTGATCACGCTGCAGTTCGTGCTCGACCTCAACATCGACGTCGCCGAGCAGGAGGTGCAGGCGGCGATCAACGCGGCCGGCACGTACCTTCCGAGGGACCTACCCAACCCCCCCATCTACAGCAAGATCAACCCCGCCGACGCGCCCGTCCTGACGCTCGCGCTCACCTCGGACACGCTGCCGCTGCCCAAGGTCGAGGACTTCGCCGACACGAGGTTCGCGCAGAAGATCGCGCAGCTCCCGGGCGTCGGTCTGGTGAGCATCAGCGGCGGCCAGAAGCCCGCCGTGCGCGTGCAAGTGAACCCGACCGCGCTCTCCTCGTACGGGCTGACGATGGAAGACGTCCGCACGGCGATCGCACAGACGAACGTCAACCAGGCCAAGGGCGCCTTCGACGGGAAAACGCAGTCGTACTCGATCTGGGCCAACGATCAGCTGCTCTCGTCCGCCCAGTACCGGCCGCTGATCATCGCGTACCGCAACGGCTCGCCGGTGCGACTCGCCGACGTCGCCAACGTGATCGACGATACCGAGAACGTCAGGCAGGCGGCGTGGGTCAACCAGACGCCGGCCGTCATCCTCAACATCCAGCGCCAGCCGGGCGCCAACATCATCGCGGTCGTCGATCGGATCAAGACGCTGCTGCCGCAGCTCCGCGCCTCGTTGCCTTCGGCGATCAAGGTCGCGATCCTCACCGACCGGACGACGACGATCCGCGCCTCGGTCCACGACGTCGAGTTCGAGCTCCTGCTCACGATCGGCCTCGTGGTGATGGTGATCTTCCTCTTCCTGCGCACGGCCGCAGGCACGGTGATCCCGAGCGTGGCGGTGCCGCTTTCGCTGGTCGGCACGTTCGGCGCCATGTACCTGCTCGGCTACAGCCTCAACAACCTTACCCTCATGGCGCTGACGATTTCGACCGGGTTCGTGGTCGACGACGCCATCGTAATGATCGAGAACATCTCGCGCTACATCGAGGAGGGGGTGCCGCCGCTCGAGGCGGCGCTCAAGGGCTCGGCGCAGATCGGCTTCACCATCCTGTCGTTGACCGTGTCGCTGATCGCGGTCCTCATCCCGCTCCTGTTCATGGGCGACGTCGTCGGCCGCCTGTTCCGCGAGTTCGCCGTGACCCTGTCGGTGACGATCCTGATCTCCGCCGCGGTATCCCTGACCCTGACGCCGATGATGTCCGCCAAGCTCCTGCACCTGAAGCGCGAGGAGGACCAGACGCGCCTCTTCCGCAGCTCACAGCGCGCGTGGGATGCCGTAATCGCGTTCTACGGCCGGACACTCTCGTGGGTGCTCAAGCACCAGCCGGCGACGCTGCTGGTCGCCGTGGCGACCCTGGTCTCGACGGTCCTGCTCTACGTCGTGATCCCCAAGGGGTTCTTCCCGGTGCAGGACACCGGCGTGATCCTCGGGATCTCGGAGGCCGCGCAGACCATCTCGTTCCCGGCGATGGCCGACCGTCAGCAGGCGCTCGCCGGCGCGATCCTCAACGACCCGGGGGTGGAGAGCCTGTCGTCGTTCATCGGCATCGACGGCACCAACACGACGATGAACAGCGGCCGCATCCAGATCAACCTCAAGCCGTTGGCCGAGCGCGGCGCGAGCGCCAGTGCGATCATCCGCCGGCTGCAGCCGGAGCTCGCCAAGGTGGAGGGCATCACGCTGTTCATGCAGCCGGTCCAGGACCTGACGGTCGAGGACCGCGTCAGCCGCACGCAGTACCAGTACAGCCTCGAGGACCCGGACGGGCGCGAGCTGGCACAGTGGGCGCCCCGCTTCATCGACCGCCTGCATCAGCTCCCGGAACTCCGCGACGTCGCGTCCGACCAGCAGAGCCACGGTCTGGAAGCGCGCCTGACGCTCGACCGGACCACCGCGTCCCGCCTGGGGATCACGCCGCTCGACCTCGACAACGCCCTCTACGACTCTTTCGGCCAGCGCCAGATCTCGACGATGTTCACCGAGCTGAACCAATACCGCGTCGTGCTCGAGTCGCAGCCGGCGTTCCAGCAGGGGCCGGCGCAGCTCGGCAACGTCTTTCTCCGCTCGGCCGGGGGTGGCTCGGTGCCCCTGGCCGCGTTCACGACGGTCGAGACCACCAACGCGCCGCTCGCCATCAACCACCAGGGCCAGTTTCCCGTCGTGACCGTCTCGTTCAACCTCGCCTCGCGGGCCTCGCTCGGCGAGGCGGTGCAGGCGATCGACAAGGCGAGGGACGAACTCGGGCTGCCGGCGAGCATCCAGACCGCGTTCCAGGGAACGGCTCAGGCGTTCCGCGCGTCGCTGGTCCACACGCCGTTCCTGATCCTGGCGGCGATCGTCACGGTCTACATCCTGCTCGGGGTGCTCTACGAGAGCTACATCCACCCGGTCACGATCCTCTCCACGCTGCCGTCCGCCGGCGTCGGCGCGCTGCTGTCGCTGATGCTGTTCCACACCGAGTTCTCGGTCATCGCCCTGATCGGCATCATCCTGCTGATCGGCATCGTGGAGAAGAACGCGATCATGATGATCGACTTCGCGCTCGACGCGCAGCGCAAGGAGAAGAAGCCGCCGGGCGAGGCGATCTACCAGGCGGCGCTGCTGCGCTTCCGGCCGATCCTGATGACGACCATGGCGGCGCTGCTGGCCGGCGTGCCGCTGGCGCTGGGTGGCGGGATCGGCGCGGAGCTGCGCCGGCCTCTCGGCATCACCATCGTCGGTGGGCTGATCTTCAGCCAAATCCTGACCCTGTACACGACGCCCGTGATCTACCTCGCGTTCGACCGCCTCGCCCGCCGCATCGAGCGGCGGCGGCACGCCGGTACCGGGCAGCCTGCGGAGGCTCTCGGCAACGGGGAGCGCGATTGAAGGTCTCGTCGCTCTCGTCGCCGTTCATCCACCGGCCGGTCGCGACGACGCTGCTCGTGATCGCGATCGCGCTGGCCGGCGCGATCGGCTTCAGGTTCCTGCCGGTGTCGCCGCTGCCGCAGGTCGACTTCCCCACGATCAACGTCTCGGCGGGCCTGCCGGGGGCGAGCCCCGAGACGATGGCCTCGTCGGTGGCGACGCCGCTCGAGCGCCAGTTCGGCCGGATCGCCGGTGTCACCGAGATGACGTCGACGAGCTCCCTGGGGTCGACGAATATCACGCTGCAGTTCGACCTGAACCGCAACATCGACGCCGCGGCGCGCGACGTGCAGGCGGCGATCAACGCGGCCCGGGGCCAGCTCCCGGCCAACCTGCCGAGCAACCCGCGGTACCGGAAGGTCAACCCGGCCGACGCGCCGATCATGTTGCTCTCGCTCACCTCCGACCTCCTCGACCGGCCGCAGATGTACGACGTCGCCTCGACGGTGCTGCAGCAGAAGCTGTCGCAGGTGCAGGGGGTCGGCCAGGTTTTCGTCGGCGGCAGCGCGTTGCCGGCCGTTCGCGTCGAGCTGGACCCCCCCGCGCTCAACAACGCCGGTCTGGCACTCGAGGATGTCCGCACCATGCTTGCCTCCGCGAACGCGAACCGGCCCAAGGGGGAGGTCGCCGATGGCCACCGCGTGTGGTCGCTCGCCGCCACCGACCAGCTCCTGAAGGCCTCCGAGTACCGGACGCTCGTCCTCCGTTACCGGAACGGCGCGGCCGTCCGTCTGGCCGATGTCGCGGACGTCACGGACTCGGTCGAGGACATTCGCACGATGGGGCTGTCGAACGGCAAGCCGGCCGTCATCATCATCGTGTTTCGCCAGCCCGGCGCGAACATCATCGACACCGTCGACGGCGTCCGCGCCGTGCTGCCGCAGCTCCAGGCTGCGATCCCGCCCTCGGTCAAGCTCAGCCTGCTGATCGATTCCACCCAGACGATCCGGGCGTCCGTGAGAGACGTCGAGATCACGCTGTGCATCTCGATCATGCTCGTGATCCTGGTCGTCTTCCTGTTCCTGCGCAGCGCGCGCTCGACCCTGATCCCCAGCGTCGCGGTGCCGATCTCGCTGGTCGGCACGTTCGGGGTCATGTACCTGCTCGGCTACAGCATCGACAACCTGTCGCTGATGGCGCTGACGGTCGCGACCGGGTTCGTCGTGGACGACGCCATCGTCGTGATCGAAAACATCACGCGCCACCTCGAAGCGGGGATGCAGCCGTTGGAGGCCGCGCTGGTCGGCGCCAAGGAGATCGGCTTCACGGTCGTCTCGATCAGCTTTTCCCTCGTCGCGGTGTTCATCCCGATCCTGCTGATGGGCGGGATCGTCGGACGGCTCTTCCGGGAGTTCGCGGTCACCCTATCCGTCGCGATCGGCGTGTCCCTGGTGGTCTCGTTGACGGCCACGCCGATGATGTGCGCCACGTTGTTGCGTTCGCGCGACGAGGAGAAACACGGCCGCTTCTTCCTGGCGAGCGAACGGGGGTTCGCCTGGGTCATCGGCCGCTACGAGCGGGCGCTGGCGTGGGTGCTCCGCCACCAGCCGTTGACGCTCGCGGTCACGCTCGGGACCATGGCCGCGACGATCGTCCTGTACGCGAAGGTCCCGAAAGGGTTCTTCCCGCAGCAGGACACCGGCCGGATCATGGGGCAGATCGTCGCCGATCAGGACACCTCGTTCCAGGCGATGCAGGCCAAGCTCCGGGAGTTCGTGACGACGACAATGCGCGACCCGGCGGTCGCCAGCGCCAACGGGTTCCTCGGCGGGACCGTGAACACCGGGCGGATGTTCGTCAGCCTGAAGCCGCAGTCCGAACGCGACGTGACGGCGGACCAGGTCATCGCGCGCCTGCGCGGGCAACTCGCGCGCGTCCCGGGCGCCACCCTCTACCTGCAATCCGTTCAGGACATCCGGGTCGGCGGGCGCCCGTCCGCCACGCAGTACCAGTACACGCTGCAAGGCGACAACTCGGACGAACTGTTCCAGTGGGCGCCCCGGGTAGTCGCGCGGCTGCGCACGCTCAAGGAGCTCGCCGACGTCAACAGCGATCAGCAGAACAAGGGCCTGCAGGCCGCGCTCACGATCGATCGCACCACGGCCTCACGCCTCGGGATCACCCCCAGCATGCTCGACAACACGCTCTACGACGCCTTCGGACAGCGTCAGGTCTCGACGATGTACACACAGCTGAACCAGTACCACGTGATCATGGAGGCGGCGCCGCGGTTCTGGCAGAACCCGGAGGGGTTGAACGACATCTACCTGCGCGCGAGCGGCGGAGGAATGGTGCCGCTCGCCGCGTTCACAAAGTACGAACCAAGCACCGCGCCGCTGCAGGTCAACCACCAGGGGCAGTTCCCGGCGGTGACGCTCTCGTTCAACCTCCCACTCGGGGTGTCGCTGGGCAGCGCGGTCAGCGCGGTCCAGCGGGCCGAGGCCGAGATGCGGCTGCCGGCGACGATCCGCGGCAGCTTCCAGGGCACGGCGCAGGCGTTCCAGGCATCGCTCGCCAGCGAGCCGCTGCTGATCGTCGCGGCGCTGCTCGCGGTGTACATCGTGCTCGGCGTGCTCTACGAGAGCCTGATCCACCCGGTGACGATCCTCTCGACGCTACCCTCCGCCGGCGTCGGC
Source organism: Acidobacteriota bacterium (assembly GCA_027458945.1). GTDB lineage: Bacteria > Acidobacteriota > Thermoanaerobaculia > Thermoanaerobaculales > Thermoanaerobaculaceae > RBG-13-68-16. The sequence goes on along the minus strand of DAIDOU010000245.1, from coordinate 3,071 downwards.
GCGCTGCTGGCACTGTTCGCGTTCCGCACCGAGCTGTCGGTCATTGCGCTGATCGGTATCATCCTGCTGATCGGGATCGTGAAGAAGAACGCCATCCTGATGATCGACTTCGCCATCGAGGCCGAGCGCAAGGAGGGGAAGACGCCGGAGCAGGCGATCTTCCAGGCGTGCCTGCTCCGTTTTCGGCCGATCACGATGACGACGATGGCGGCGTTGCTCGGCGGCCTGCCGCTGGCGATCGGCGGCGGCACCGGGTCGGAGCTGCGCCGGCCGCTTGGCATCGCGATCGTCGGCGGCCTGCTCTTCAGCCAGATGTTGACGCTGTTCACCACGCCGGTGGTCTACCTGTACCTGGACCGGTTCCGGCTCCGGTTGGGGATGCTGCGCCGCGCTCTTGCGCGCCGGCCGGCGCCCGTCGTGGAGGGGACGTGATGCAACAGGCATTTCCGGGACTTACCGTGGAGGCGGCGACCGCCCGAGCGCGCGCCGCCTCCCGCTCCGCGGGCCGCCGGCTGCGCCGCGCCGCGTGGCCGTCGCTGCTGGCGGCGTGCGCCGGGTGCGCCGTCGGGCCGAACTACGTGCGACCCTCGGCGCCGGTGCCGGCGCAGTACAAGGAGCTGTCCTCCGCCTCAGCAGCCGAGAGCGGGACGTGGAAGGAGGCGCAGCCGCGGGACCTCGCCCGGCGCGGCGCCTGGTGGGAGATGTTCGGCGACCCCGAGCTCGACGCGCTCGAGGCGCGGGTCACCGCCGCGAACCAGACGATCGTGCAGGCCGAGGCCGCGTTCCGCGGTGCCCGCGCGCTAGCCCGCGGGGCGCGCGCCGGCTTCTTCCCGAGCGTCGGCGCGAGCGCGGTGGCGACGCGCTCGAGCGGGTTGTCGGCGCGCTCCTCCGGCGTCGCGAGCGGGGCCGCGCCCGCGGTGACGACCTACTCGCTGCCGGTTGACGTCGCCTGGGAGCTCGACCTGTTCGGTGGGGTGCGGCGCAGCGTCGAAGCCGGCGTCGCCGGCGCCCAGGCCAGCGCCGCCAACCTCGAGGCGGTTCGTCTGGCGATGCACGCCGAGCTGGCGCTCGAGTACTTCGTCCTCCGCGGCCTCGACAGCGAGAAGCAGCTGCTCGACTCGACGGTGGCGGCGTACCGGACGGCGCTGCGGCTGACGGAGAACCGCTTCCAGCAGGGGGTCGCGTCGGGAATCGACGTGGCCCAGGCCCAAACCCAGCTCGAGAGCGTGCGGGCGCAGGCAACCGACCTGTCGATCGCCCGGGCGCAGGCGGAGCACGCCATCGCGGTGCTGGTCGGCAAGGCGGCGGGAGAGTTCGCGATCGCCCCGCGCCCGCTCGGGGTCACGCCGCCCGAGATCCCGGCCGGGGTGCCGTCGGAGTTGCTCGAGCGCCGGCCCGACGTCGCCGCGGCCGAGCGCCTGGTCGCCGCGGCCAACGCTCAGATCGGGGTGGCGCGCGCGGCGTACTTCCCGACGCTGACGCTCACCGGCTCGGCCGGCTACCAGAGCTCGACGCTGGCGCGGTTCTTCTCGCTCCCCAACCGGTTCTGGTCGTTGGGGCCGGCGCTGGCCGAGACGCTGTTCGCGGGCGGGCGGCGACGCGCGGCCAACGAGCAGGCGATCGCCGCCTACGACGCCGCGGTGGCCGCCTACCGCAGCAGCGCGCTGACGGCGTTCCAGGAGGTCGAGGACAACCTGGCGGCGCTGCGCATCCTCGCCGTGGAATCGGAGCAGCAGGACGCCGCGGTCGCCGCGGCCGAGCGCTCGCTGAAGATGGCCCAGGACCAGTACCGGGCGGGGATCACGACGTACCTCCAGGTCGTGAGCGCCCAGGCGGCCGCGCTCGCCAACGAGCGGGCCGCCGTCAACCTCGCCACCGGCCGGCTCACGGCCAGCGTCAACCTGATCAAGGCGTTGGGCGGGGGATGGCGCGAGTCCGACCTTCCCGACCGGCGGGCCGTGTTGCAGCGGCGGGCGGCACCCGCCGACGCGAGCGAGAAACCCTGAACGACGCCGGGGCCGGGACCCGGGGGGGTGCCGCCGCCCGCGATCGCGATGCGGCGCGCCGTGTCACCCGACGCGCCGGCCCCGGTGGCCCGGGCGCTACTTCCTCGTCTTGCGGTAGAGCTCGTCGACCCGCTTCCAGTTGACGACGTTCCACCAGCTCTCGACGTACTCGGCGCGCCGGTTCTGGTACTTGAGGTAATAGGCGTGCTCCCACACGTCGAGCCCGAGGATCGCCGTGTCCCCGTTGGAGATCGGGTTGTCCTGGTTCGGCAAACTGTATAGCCCGAGCGCGCCGTCGCGCTTGACTACGAGCCACGCCCAGCCGCTGCCGAACTGCCCCGCCGCCGCCGCGGAGAACTTCTGTTTGAACGAGTCGAAGCCGCCGAACTGGGTGCCGAGCGCCGCGCCCAGTTCGCCGCCCGGCGCGCCGCCCGCGCCCGGGGCCATGATCTCCCAGAACAGGTTGTGGTTGACGTAGCCGCCGCCGTGATTGCGCACGGCGGAGCGGATCTTCTCGGGCACCTCGGCGAGGGAGGCGAGGAGTTTCTCCGGCGCCACGTTCTCGAACTCGGTGCCGTTGGTCGCCTTGAGTAGGTTATCGAGGTACGCCTGATGATGCTTGTCGTGGTGGATGTGCATCGTCTGTTCGTCGATCCACGGCTCCAGGGCGTCGTAGGCGTACGGCAGGGGAGCAAGCGTCAGCTTGGACATCGGCACGACCTCCGTTCTTCGGGCCGAACGTGGAACGAATCGCAGTCGCTGCAACGGCCCGCGCTGCGAACAACGGCGCCGGGCACCTTCGTCATTCCCTCGGCCCGGGATCGCCTCCCGGCTCCCGCGGCGAGGCGGTGCGACGCATGGCGGAACGGGCGCCGAGTGCCTATAATTGTTCTGCAGATGGTCGCATGAGCGGAGGAGGGATGGTGGAGCGGAGATCTACGCCCAGGGTCGAGCCGCAGCGGCCGTTGTCGGCTCGCGTCAAGGCGTTCCTCCCCGCGCGGATCGTGGATCTCTCCTCGCGCGGCGTGCAGATCGAGCTCGCGACCAGCCTACGCCCCGAACTCC
>DAIDOU010000244.1 GCA_027458945.1 Acidobacteriota bacterium | reverse complement strand
CAGGTCGATGCGCACGTCCACCCCGTGGCGAAGCACGACACCGGTCGGTAGCCGGCCCGCGTCCAGGTAGCCGCGGACGCGCACCCGCACGCTCTTGCCGACGAGGCGTTCGCGCAGGAGTGCCGCCGCGCGATCGGCCAGTGCCGGCAGGTCGCGCGGCGGACGGATCCCGTCGAGCTGGAAGCGGTGGCTGCCCCTGCCGTACGCGATGACCAGCACGTCCGCACCGACAACCTCCGTCACCTGGCCCGACCACACCTCCTCGGCGATGGCCTGCAGCCCAGGCCCTTGGCCAAAAGCGGACGAACCGGCCACGGCCACCGTGAGGAGCACGCACCCCGCACGCGCCAACGAGCGTCCTGGCATCATCACCTCCCTTGCTCGTGCCACCCCGCGCCGCCGTTCGGCCGCCCGAGGGCTGGCGCGCGGGTTGCGCGCGCGAGCGGCCTGACAGCCGCGTGGGACGGCTGCAAACGCCCGCGAAGCGACTTGACGTTATGGCGTTCTAGCACGATGTTGCGCCTCATGAGTGACGCTCGCCGCGTGACCGTCTACTTCGAAGCGAACGTTCATCGCGCGCTGAAGCTGAAGGCGGCCGCCAGCGATCGCTCGGTCTCCGAGGTGGTGAACCATGCTGTGCGCGCGGCCCTCGCCGACGACGCCGAGGATCTCGAGGCGTTCGAGAAGCGAGCCAACGAACCCGGGCGGGCGTTCGAGGACTTCGTGAGGTCGCTGAGGCGAAGTGGGAAGCTATAGCCTCCGCATCAAGAGCTCTGCGGCCAAGGAGATCGAGCGGATCGAGCCGAAGAAGGCCCGCCGACGGATCGTCGCTCGCATCCAGGGTCTGGCGGCGGACCCACGCCCACCGGGCTGCAAGGGGCTCGCCGGCGCGGCCGAACGCTACCGGTTGCGGTAGGCGGCCTACAGGATCGTGTACCAGGTTCGCGACCTCGAACTGGTGGTGGTCCTGGTCGAGGTCGGGCATCGGAGCCAGGTCTACAAGAGCCGCTAGCCGCCTGACGCAACCTTGGCGGACTCGGGGGAGATGAGGAACGCGAGCGTCGCACGCTCGGGGCGCTTGCCCGTTGGCCGTCACCTTGGTCCGAAACCTCCTTTTGAGGCTGATTATGCGCCTTTCGCACGGTCATGGCGGGGGTCGGGACCGGCGGCGACGGATGCCGTTCGATCCGTCCACAGGGTGAGCGTTTCGCTCGCGCTTCCCCCGCCCCTCCCCGCCAGTCGGCCGCCGTGTCGGCCGCGGCCTGCCGGGCCGTCGACCTCACGAGGCGTTCCAGCCACGGCGCCGCGCGATCCGGCGCCTTCCGGCGCAGGACCGGCCGCGCGGCGCGCACCCGGCCTTCCGTTGACGCCGGCACCTGCCCCGCGGACGCGCCCCGAGCAAGGGATACCGCGGCCTCGGATTTCCCCTGGCTCCTTCCGGGAGCTCGTGCGACGGAGCCAGGCGCCCCCGGAGTGAAACAGAAGCGGGAGCCGCGCGTATCCTGGGATGGCGATCGCGACGGAGGGACGATGGAGATCCGCTACGTGGCCCCGCTCCAAGGCGCCTGGGCGCGCATGAAGAAGATCCTCTTCAACCCGTTCGACCTCGGCAAGTGGCTGGTGATCGGCTTCTCGGCCTGGCTCGCGCGCCTCGCCGGCGGTGGCGGCGGCGGCGGGATGCGCGTCAACCCGAGCCGCGGCCACGTGGCGGCACCCCAGGTCGGGCGGCTCGTACGCGAGGCCTGGGCGTACCTCCGCTCCCACCCGAACTGGCTGACGCTGGCCATCGTCGGCGCGGTCGCGGTCGCGGTCATCCTCCTTCTGCTCGTGTGGATCTCGTCGCGCGGCAAGTTCATCTTCCTCGACAACGTGGTCCACGACCGCGCCAGGATCGTGGAGCCGTGGCGGCGCTACGCGCCGCTCGGCGACTCGCTCTTCCTCTGGCGCCTCGGGTACGTCCTCGTGTGCCTGCTCGCGCTGGCGGCGCTGGGGGCCGCGGCCGTGACGGCGGCGGGCGGCTTCTCCGGGTTCGGCTTCGGCAGCGTCCGGTCGATCACGATCACGGTCCTGGCCGCTCTCGCGGCCGCGCTCGGAGCGATCGCCTGCGCGTGCGTGTCGCTCTTCCTCGACAGCTTCATCGTGCCGGTGATGTACCGGAACGGGATCGGCGCGGTCGAGGCGTGGCGCCGCTTCCTCCCCTGGGTCGAGGCCCACCTCGGAGCGTTCCTCCTCTACGGGCTGTTCGTGCTCGGGCTCGTCGCCGCGGTCGGGGTCGGCGTCGTCGCCGCCGGTCTGATGACGTGTTGCGTCGGCCTCCTCCTCGTCATGCTCCCGTACGTCGGCACGGTGATCCTGCTGCCGTTCCTCGTCACCTACCGCGCCTTCTCGGTCGAGTTCCTGGCCCAGTTCGACCCCGGCTTCGCGGTCTTCCCACCGCAGGAGGCGCCACCGCCGGCGCCGACACCGGCCTAGAGGAGGACAGCCAGGCTGATCGCCGTCAGTGCGAGCGGGCGCGCCGAGCCACGCGGTCGCGCAGGGGCATCTCCGTCATTGCGAGGCCGCGGCGGCGATTCCTACCGCCGTGAGAGCCGTCCCACCCCCGTCATTGCGAGGCCGCGCAGCGGCCGAAGCTATCCCGCAGGCCAACGGACACCTGACCGGGCTGCGGGAAGACACGAGGACGACGAGCACGCGCGGAGCGCGTGCTCCACAGAGACGACGCGGTCCCTGGGCCGTTCCGAGGACGTCCGGGACTGCTTCGTCGGACCTCGCCGCGCTCGGCCCTCCTCGCAGTGACGTGGGTTGGGGAACGTGCCCGCCTGTTCGTGCCGCCCGCGGCGGACGACGGCGGGCTCATCCTCACTCCTTCGTCAGGCGGACGCGCACGAACGGCTCGAGCCGGCCGTGGCTCTCGCCGTCCATCCGCCACTGCCAGGAACCGTCGGTCCCGCCGAGGTCGAACGTGGTGTGAAACCGGCTGCCGTCGTCTCCTTGCTCCGCTCCTCCGCTCCTCGGCTCCTCTGCTCCTCCGCATGCAGGGTCTTGCCACCCACGATCCACGGACCACTGACCACGGACCGCGGACCACTGACCACGATCCACGGACCACGGACCACGGGCCACGGTCTCTCACCGGAAATCCCGCGAGGGCGGCACCGGCGCGGACGCGAACAGCGGCGCGCAGCGGCCGGCGAGGACCGTGACGACGCCGTCGCGCGCCTGCGCGCGGCCCTCGACCTCGAGCAGGGCGCTGCCCGTGATCACGGCGCGCTGCAGCTCGAACGCGGCCGGGGCGACGGCGATGTTGGCGAAGCCGGTCTCGTCCTCCAGCGTCATGAAGCACATCCCGTTCGCGGTGTACGGGCGCTGGCGGACGATGACCGCGCCGCCGACGCGCACGAGCGCGCCGTCGCGGGCGCGCGCGAGGTCGGCCGCCGAGAGGACGCCGCGCGCCGCGAGCTCGGCCCGCCGCATCGCGAGCGGGTGGCGGCCGACGGTCATGCCGGCGCCGGTGTAGTCGGCGACGTAGCGCTCCGCAAGCGTCATCTCCGGCAGCGGGCTCGCGCCGGGGTCGGGCTGCATCGCCTGCGCGAGCAGCGGGCGGCGGCCGTCGAGCGCCGAGACCTGCCAGAGCGCCGAGCGCCGTGTCGCCCCGAGCGCGGCGAACGCGCCGACCTCGGCGAGCGCCGTCAGCTCGTCGTTGCGCAGCGCGCAGCGCGCCGCCGCTTCGCGCACGGAAGCGAACGGCCGCTTCGCCGCCTCCGCCTCGATGCGCGCCGCCGCCTCCGCGCGGATGCCCTTGACGAAGCGCAGCCCCAACCGCACAGATAAGGCGTGGCCGGTGACCGGTGACCGGTGGCCGGCAAGAGAAGCTAAGGCGTGATCAGGGGCCGGTGATCGGAGGCCGGTTTCCCCCACCCCCCCAACCGTCTGCTCACCTTCGAACTCGCGTCGTTCGTCTTCCCGACCACCGGCCACCGGCCACCGGCCACGTTGCTCGTCCTTCCGGCCACCGGCCACCGGCCACCGGCCACGTTCTTCGCTTTCCCGACCACCGGCCACCGGCCACCGGCCACGTCTTTCGATTCTGCACGCGACGCCCGACGCGTTCACATCGATCGGCAACACGCGCACACCGTGGCGGCGGGCGTCCTGGACGAGCGTCGCCGGGTGGTAGAACCCCATCGGCCAGGCGTTGAGGAGCGCGCACAGGAACGCCTCCGGGTGGTGCGCCTTCAGGTAGGCGGAGGCGTAGGCGATGAGGGCGAAGCTGGCGGCGTGCGACTCCGGGAAGCCGTAGAGCGCGAACGAGGTGATCCCCTGCACGATGTCGTCGGCGGCCTTGCCGGTGATCCCGCGCGCGGCCATCCCGTCGCGCAGCTGCGTCTCGAGCTTCGCCATGCGCTCGACCGAGCGCTTGGCCCCCATCGCGCGCCGCAGCTCCTCGGCCTGACCGCCGGTGAACCCCGCCGCGACCATCGCGACGCGCATGAGCTGCTCCTGGAACAGCGGCACGCCGAGCGTGCGCGCCAGCACCGGCTCGAGGTCGGGGTGCGGGTACGTCACCGGTTGGCGCCCGGCGCGGCGGTCGAGGTAGGGGTGCACCAGCTTGCCGACGATCGGGCCGGGGCGGATGATCGCGACCTCGACGACGAGGTCGTAGAAGCGTTCCGGCCGCATGCGCGGCAGCGTCGCCATCTGCGCCCGGCTCTCGATCTGGAAGACGCCGACGGTGTCCGCCCGCGCCATCATGTCGTAGACCTTCGGGTCGTCGGGGGGGAGGTGCGCGTAGTCCACCTCGACCCCCTCGTGCGCGCGGATGAGCGGCACGGCGTCCTGCAGCGCCTGCAGCATGCCGAGGCCGAGCAGGTCCACCTTGATGATGCCGAGGTCGGCGCAGTCGTCCTTGTCCCACTGGATGACGACGCGCCCCGGCATCGCGGCGGGCTCGAGCGGCACGACGTCGTCGAGGCGGCCGGCGGCGAGCACCATGCCGCCGGAGTGCTGCCCGAGGTGGCGCGGCAGGTGCATGATGCGCGCCACCAGCTCGACGAGCAGGCGCGAGCGGCGCTCCTCGGGGGCGAGTCCCGCGATCGCCAGGTG
>DAIDOU010000243.1 GCA_027458945.1 Acidobacteriota bacterium | reverse complement strand
GATCGAGAAGGCGTGCGCCACCGGCAACCGGCGCGCCTGCCTCGCCCTCGACATCTTCTGCTACCGCATCAAGAAGTACATCGGCGCCTACGCCGCGGCGATGGGCGGCGTGGACGCCGTGACGTTCACCGGCGGGATCGGCGAGAACTCCGCGCTCGTCCGCAGCCACACGCTGTCCGACATGGCGTTCTTCGGCATCGAGTTGGACGAGGAGGCGAACGCGAGCGTCCCCTCCGGGCAGGAGGTGCTGGTGTCGCGGCCGGGAACGCGCGTCGCGGTCGCGGTGGTCCCGACCAACGAGGAGCGGGTGATCGCTCGCGACACGGTCCGCGTGCTCGGGCACGTCATGCCGTCGTTCGCGGTCCCCGGCAACGAGGCGCCGCGCTGATTCCGGAACCTCGCTCCGCCCCGCGCTCGGCACCAGCGCGGGGCCGCGTCGCCGCCGCGTAGGAGCCTGTGGCGCATAGCGACGGGAGCGAGGGTCGCGATGGCGCCCGCCGGCGAGGCGGTCAGGCGAAATGCCCGCAGACGTAGCTGCAGCCTACGTCGAGGAGATTTCGCGCAGGCCAACGCGTTCAGCGGGATGCCAGCGCGAGCCGCAGCCGGAGTCGATGCGCGACAGGCTCCTAACGGCGCCCGCTCTGCACTTCTTCCGCGAGTTTGCTCTGGGCCGCCGCGATCGCCTCGGGGGTAGTCGGCGGCTCTCCCGGCCGCGGCGTGTAGTGGGCGAGCTGCTGCAGCCACGGCAGGGCGAAGAGGGCGTGGGCGGCGGCCGAACAGTCGCCCGGCACCCGCCCGTCGGGGATCGCCTCGAGGATCGCCGCGTCGTCGCAGAGCGGGATCGCGTGCAACCCGGTGTTCTTGTCGATCGGGACGAGCGTGACACCGGCCGGGACCGGGAAGTCCTCCTGCTGCACGGCCTCGCTCTGTGTGCCCATGTACGACTGCATGAACTGCATCCACGCCGGCAGCGCCGCCTGCGCCCCGGTCATGCGGTTGCCGATCGGCTCCTTGAGGTCGCGGCCGACCCAGACGCCGCAGGTGATGCGCGGCGAGTAGCCGACGAACCAGGCGTCGGTGAAACGGTCGGTCGTGCCGGTCTTCCCCGCCAGGTGGCCCGGCAGGTTCGCCGCCGCGGCCGCCGTGCCGCGCCGGAGGACGCCCTCCATCACGTAGGTCATCAGGTACGCGGCGTCCTCGCGCACCGCCTGGTGGACCGACGGCTTCGTGCGGAGCAGCTCGTGCCCCTCCTCGTCGCGGACGCGGGCGATGAAGTACGGCTGGGCCAGCTGGCCGCGGTTCGCGAGACCGCTGTAGGCGGAGGTGAGCTCGAGCAGCGGCAGCTCGAACGTGCCGAGGGCGAGCGACGAGTACGGCGCCAGCGGTTCCTTGACGCCGAGCCGGTGGGCGACGTCGATCACCGCCTGGCCGGTGACGAGCTGCTGGATCTTGGCCGCCGACGCGTTGAGCGAGTGCTCGAGCGCGTAGCGGAACGTCACCATCCCCTCGTACCGCCGGTAGTAGTTGAGCGGCACGTACGTGGGGAGGCCCTTGTCGTCGGGGAGCAGCGCGGGGCCGTCGAAGATGATGTCCGCCGGCGAGAAGCCGTGCTCCCACGCCGCCGTGTACACGAACGGCTTGAACGCCGACCCGCACTGGCGCTTGGCCTGGATCGCGCGGTCGAACTGCGAGCGGGAGAAGTCGAAGCCGCCGACCAGCGCCAGGATCGCCCCGGTGCGGTTGTCGAGCGCCACCATCGCCCCTTCGACCCTGGGCTCGGGTAGGAGTTCCACCTTGATCGGCCTCGCCCGGTCGGCGGGCACGTCGCCGAGGCGCACGAGCACGATGTCGCCCCGCTTGAGCAGCCGCAGAAGGTTCGTCCGGCCGGTCCAGCTCGCGCCCGCCACCGGGAGGACGGCCGGGCGCCCCGCGATCAGCAGGGCGGCACTCGTGGCCTGGACGTCGGTGGCGACGGCGTAGACCAGCTCCCCCTTCTGCCAGCGGATGAACGGCCACGTCTCGTCGCGGTACTCGCGCGGGTCGGTCGCGCCGAGCGCGAGCGCGTTGCGGCGCGCGCCCGGCCACCCGAGCTGCTCCTGCACCCCGACCAGCCCCTCGCGCAGCGCGCGCTCGGCGAACCCCTGCAGCGTCGGGTCGAGCGTCGTGTCGACCTCGAGGCCGCCCTCGAGCATCTTCTTGCTGCCGAAGCGCGACTCGATCGAGCGCCGCACCTCCTCGACGAAATAGGCCGCGGTCGCGTTGCGGTCGTGGTGCACCGAGGCGCCGAGCGGCGCCTCGCGGGCGGCCTGCCACTGCGCCTTGGTGATGTACTTCTCGGCGAGCATGCGGTCGAGCACATGGTTGCGGCGCTCGAGGGCGCGCTTCGGGTAGTCGACCGGCGACAGCTCGCCGGGGCGCTGCGGCAGGCCGGCGAGCAGCGCCGCCTCCGGCAGCGTCAACTCCATCGCCGACTTGCCGAAGTAGAACCGCGAGGCGGCCTCGACGCCGTAGTTGCCGTGGCCGAAGTTCACCTGGTTGGCGTACATCGTGAAGATCTGGTCTTTGGAGAAGCGCTGCTCGATCTCGATCGCGAGCAGCATCTCCTTGATCTTGCGGGCGAGCTTCTTCTCCCGCGACAGCATCCCGAGCGAGCGCGTGAGCTGTTGCGTGAGCGTCGACGCGCCCTGCGACCAACGCCCGGTGACGAGGTTGCGCAGCGCCGCGCGCACGATTCCCTGCGGGTCGACGCCGGTGTGGCGGTAGAAGTTGGCGTCCTCGACCGCGATCACCGCATCGCGGAACACGGTCGGGATCTCGTCGCTCCCCACCGGGATCCGGCGCTCGGCGGAGAACGAGCCGAGGATCGAGCCGTCGCGCGCCAGCACGCGCGTGGAGGCGGCCGGGTGGTACGAAGTGAGCGCCTCGACCGCCGGGATGTCGACGAAACGCGAGAGCACGAGGCCGATCACGGCCCCGATGCCGAGCCCGATGAACGTCCCCACCAGCAGCCAGCGCAGCAGCGTCCGACCCATCCGGCGGAGCTTGAGCGCGCGT
>DAIDOU010000242.1 GCA_027458945.1 Acidobacteriota bacterium | reverse complement strand
TGCGGCCTGGCGAACACCACGGTCTCAGCCACGGCGCACCTCCGCGGACGACGCCCGGATCGCCTTCACCTTCTCCGCCACCGCCTCGGGGCTGATCAGCATGCCGCCCTGGCGGCCGAGGAAGTGGATCGGCATCCGCCCCTCGAGCGCGAGGCGGACGTCCTCGATCATCTGTCCGGTCGAGAGTTCGACCACCAGCACCTCCCGCGCCTTCTCGGCCGCCGCGCGCAGCTCGGCGTATGGGAACGGGAAGAGCGTGATCGGGCGGAACAGCGCCGCATCGACGCCCTCCTCGCGCAGGTCGTCGAGCGCCGTGCTGGACACGCGCGCCACCGTCCCGTACGCGACGACGAGGACGTCGTACGGCCGGTCGGTGCCGTAGCTCGCGCACCTCACCTCGTCGCGCACCATGCGGTCGTACTTCGCCTTGAGCTTCTGGTTGTGGCGCTCCAGCACCTCGGGGTCGAGGAAGAGCGAGTTGACGATGTTCGTGGGCCGGTCGCCGGGGCACCCGGTGGCGGCCCACTCCTTGGGCGGCAGCGGCTTGCACGGGGTGCGCTCCGGCCTGAACTCCACCGGCTCCATCATCTGCCCGATCAACCCGTCGCCGAGCACCATCACCGGGTTGCGGTAGAAGTCCGCGAGGTCGAACGCGTCCTGCACGAGGTCCGCGGCCTCCTGCACCGACCACGGCGCCAGGACGAGGAGGCGATAGTCTCCGTGTCCGCCGCCCTTGGTCGCCTGGAAGTAGTCGCTCTGGCTGGGAAGGATCCCGCCCAGGCCGGGGCCCGCGCGCATGATGTTCACGATGACGACCGGCAGCTCGGACCCGGCGATGTACGAGATCCCCTCCTGCATCAGCGAGATCCCCGGCGACGACGAGGACGTGAAGACGCGCTCGCCGCTGCCCGCCGCGCCGTAGATCATGTTCGACGCCGCGACCTCGCTCTCGGCCTGCACGAACGTGCCGCCGACCTGGGGCAGCCGGTGCGCCATGTACTCGGGGATCTCGTTCTGGGGCGTGATCGGATAGCCGAAGAAGAGCTTGCAGCCGGCCTTGACCGCCGCCTCTCCGATCGCCTCGCACCCCTTCATGAGCTTCTTGGCCATGATTCGCTCCGTTGCAACCCTAGTAGGCGAAGTAGTGGTACATCGTGCCCGAGACGCGCATCTGGATCGCCACGTCGGGGCAGGTGATGCAGCACAGGCGGCAGCCGATGCACCGCTTCTGTTCGACGACGGACGCGAAGAAGTACCCCTTCGCGTTGATCTCGCGGCCCATCGCCAGGATCTTCTGCGGGCAGGCGTTGACGCACAGCTCGCACCCTTTGCAGAGGTCGCGATCGATGAGGATCTGGGGCACCCTCGAGCTCCTTTCTCAGTTCAGCACGAACAGCGGTCCGACCCTGCGCTGCTGCCGCGTGCCCTCGAACGGCGGCCTGATCAGCCGCTCGAGCACGAGGAGCGGGCGTGGGAGCGTCCGCCCCGCGAGGCCGCGCGCCGTCGGCCGATCGGCCACCGCCGCGACGACGGGCAGCCGCAACCGAGCCGCGGCCTCCTCCGCCATCTGCAGCCCCTCCAGCACGACCGCTGGCGTGGTCTCGGACAGCAGGTGGGTGTTCGACACCACGCCGGTCGCCTTGAGCCGCGCCGCCGCCTCGATCGCGCGCACCATCTCCACCGCCTCCTCCACCGTCTCGGTGTACGGGCGGAGGAAGTTGAGCACGACCAGGAGTTCGGTCGATGGCGGCACCACGGCGTCGGAGAGCGAGCCGAGAGCACGCGCGCCCACCGGGTCGCCGCCGACGTCCATGAGCACCCGGCCCGTGGGGCGCTGCAGCAGGTGGCGGATGGCGGGGAGGATGATCGGCAGGTCCGCGTGCGCGTGCTCGCCCTCGGGAGCGACGAGGCGGATGCCGCGTGCGTGCAGCTCTTCCCGCGCCTGCCGGCAACGGAAGTACGGCTTGACCACGTCGAGGTCCACGATGCTGACGTCCTCGCCGTGCGCGCGGAAGCCGAGCGCGAGGTTGAGAGCGATCTCGCTCTTGCCGCTGCCGAAGTGGCCGACGAGGATGACGACCGGTGCCGCGAGTGCCGCGCACGCGTCGGGGCGTCGGTCGAACGTGGTCATGGCATCCATACGCAAGCGAGCAAAGGCCTCCGCCCCCCGGCCGACAATTTATGTGAACCTCTTCACGAAATCAAGTCACACCATTGAATTGCGACTCATTCAACTATCTCGTCGCCGGCGTTGCAGGCGCTCAGCCGCCAGCCGCGAGGAACCTGGCCAGCGCCTGCGGCCACGGCGGCAGGTCGGCCCCGGTGATCGCACGCAACCGCGAGGTGTCGAGCACCGAGAACGGCGGCCGTGCGGCCGGACGCGCCGCCGCGGCGGTCGTGATCGGCACGACATCGGCGGCAACTCCGAGCAAGCGGACGATCTCGGCCGCGAACTCGAACCAGCTCGCGCTGCCGGCGTTGACGGCGTGGACGGTCCCCTCGGCGCCGGCCGCGAGCAGGGCGATCACCGCGTCGGCGAGGTCCTCCGCGTACGTCGGGCAGCCGCGCTGGTCGGCGACGACCTCGAGCGTCCTCGTACCGGCGTCGAGCTGCCGGCGGATCGCGCGGACGAAGTTGGCGCCGTCGCCGAAGAGCCACGCGGTGCGGACGATCAGGTGGCGCCGGGCGCGCGCCGCCGCCCGCTCCCCCGCGAGCTTGGTGCGGCCGTACGCGGAGAGCGGGTGCGGCGGGTCGTCCTCGCGATACGGCCGCCCGGTGACGCCGTCGAACACAAAGTCGGTCGAGATCTGCACCAGCCGGGCGCCCGCTGAGTCCGCGGCCGCGGCGAGGCACTCGACCGCGGTCCCGTTGATCGCGAGTGCCCTCCCTTCGTCGGCCTCGGCGGCGTCCACGGCGGTGTAGGCGGCGCAGTTGATGAGCGCGTCCGGGCGAGCGTCCGCAACGGCGCCGCGAACCGCCCCGGCGTCGGTGATGTCAAGCTCCGGCAGGTCGCGGCCGATGAACTCGTGACCGCCGGCCGCGGCGGTGCGCTGCAGCGCGCGGCCGAGCTGCCCCCGGCTCCCGGTCACGAACAGCCTCATGGCTTGTCGTCTCCGAGCCCCGAACCCCGAGTCCCGAACCCCGTCACTTCAGTCTTGCCCCGTACTGCTCCTCGTAATAGCGGCGGAACTCGCCGTCGTGGTCCTTGATCGGCCGCCACCACGCCTCGTTCTCGGCGTACCAGCGCACCGTATCGGCGAGCCCCGCCTCGAACACCACGCGCGGCGCCCACCCGAGGCGCCCGAGCTTGGAGGCGTCGAGCGAGTAGCGGCGGTCGTGCCCGACGCGGTCGTCGACCGGGCGGATCAGCTTCTCCGGCTTGCCCAGCAGCCGCAGCACCTCGCGCGTGATCGCGATGTTCTCGCGCTCGTTGCCGCCCGCGATGTTGTAGACCTCGCCGTTGGACCCGTTCTCGAGGACGAACAGCACGGCGCGACAGTGGTCGGACACGTGCAGCCAGTCGCGTACGTTGCGCCCGTCGCCGTACAGCGGCAGGCTCTCGTCACGCAGCGCGTTGGTGGCGAAGAGCGGGATCAGCTTTTCCGGATACTGGTACGGGCCGTAGTTGTTCGAGGCGCGGGTGATCACGACCGGCACGCCGTACGTCGCCCAGTAGGCGAACGCCAGCCGGTCGCCGCCGGCCTTGGAGGCCGCGTACGGGTTGCGCGGGTTGAGGACGCAACCCTCGTCGAACGAGCCTTCCGCGATCGAGCCGTATACCTCGTCGGTCGAGATCTGCACGAACCGTTCGATCCCGACCCGCCGGGCCTCCTCGAGCAGCACGAGCACGCCCTTCATGTCGGTGTCGATGAAGTGCCCCGCGCCGAGCAGCGAGCGGTCGACGTGCGTCTCGGCGGCGAAGTTCACCGCCATGCGGCACCCTGCCATCGCCTCGCGCACGACGCCGGGGTCGCAGATGTCACCCTTGACGAGGCGGTATCGGGGGTCGCCGGCGACGTCGGCCAGGTTCTCCAGCCGGCCGGCGTAGGTGAGCTTGTCGAGGTTGACGACCTCCCAGTCGGGGCGCTCGGCCAGCAGCATGCGCACGAAGTTCGACCCGATGAAGCCGCACCCGCCAGTGACCAATATCCTCGCCATCAGACCTCCGGGGTTCGCCCCTGTCCTCGCCGCGGCCGCGCCGACCCGATCACGAGCCGTCGAGCAGGCCGAGCAGGTACTCGCCGTAGCCCGACTTCGCCAGCGGTTCGGCGCTGCGCCGCAGCTGCTCGTCGCCGATGAACCCCATGCGCCAGGCCACCTCCTCAGGGCAGGCGATCTTCAACCCCTGGCGCTGCTCGACCACCTCCACGAAGTTGGCCGCGGCCAGCAGCGATTCGTGCGTGCCGGTATCGAGCCACGCCGTGCCACGCCCGAGCCGCTCGACCGTCAGCTCCCCCCACTCGAGGTAGCGGCGGTTGACGTCGGTGATCTCGAGCTCGCCGCGTGCCGACCGGCCGAGGGACCTGGCGACGCCCACCGCCCGGCGATCGTAGAAATACAGCCCGGTCACCGCCCAGTGCGAACGGGGGTGCGCCGGCTTCTCCTCGAGCGAGAGCGGCCGTCCCTCGGCGTCAAGCTCGACGACACCGTAGCGCTCCGGGTCGCGCACCCAGTAGCCGAACACGGTCGCGCCGCTGCTCCTCGCGGCCGCGCCCTGCAGCTGCCGGGCCAGCCCCTGGGCGTAAAAAATGTTGTCCCCGAGGATCAGGCAGACGCCCTCGCCGGCGATGAACGTCTCTCCGATCAGGAGCGCCTCGGCGAGGCCGCCGGGCGTGGGCTGCTCGGCGAACGACAGCTCGATGCCCCACTGCGCCCCGTCGCCGAGCAGGGTGCGGAACAGAGGCGCCTCGTGCGGCGTGGTGATCACGAGGATCTCCCGGATCCCGGCGAGCATCAGCGTCGACAGCGGGTAGTAGATCATCGGCTTGTCGTACACCGGCACCAGCTGCTTCGAAACCGCGAGCGTGATCGGGTGCAGCCGCGTGCCCGCTCCGCCGGCCAGGATGATCCCCTTCATCGCCGCCTCCGCCCTCCTCGCGTCGCCGCGCCGGTATTCTACACGCCGGCCCGGGCCGCTCGGTGGCCCGCCGACCGGATTCTGGAATAGACTGACCGGTGGCGGCCTTAGCCTGGGCGCCAGTGAAGACTACCGGGGAGGATGCATGCACAAGACGCTGGTTCTCGGTTCCGAGCGCGGGGTCTCGATCTCCGACCGGGACTCCAACATCATCCCCAACGGGGAGGAGAAGGAGCGCGTCGAGAAGATCGCCGAGCACGTCGGGGCGATCCTCGACATGCTGCACCTCGACCGCAGCGACCCCAACTTGACGGGAACACCGGAGCGCGTCGCCAAGATGTACCTGGAGATGTTCCACGGCCTTGTCGAGGGCGCCGAGCCGGAGGTCACGACCTTCCCCAACGAGGAGAACTACCGCTCGATGGTGATGGAACGCGACACACCGTTCT
>DAIDOU010000241.1 GCA_027458945.1 Acidobacteriota bacterium | reverse complement strand
ATCTCGCGCCCGATCTCGCCGTCGTTGAAGATGTAGATCTCGACGTCGACGCTCTCGCGCGCGCCGGCGATCGCCCGCAGCAGGTCGGGGAAGAGACCGTCCCCGTTCTGCAGGAGCGTGACCGCGTTGCCGGGCACCATGCCGTTCTTCAGCGCCGCCAGCGAGCGCAGGAACTCCGGGCTCGCGACGCCGTAGCTGGGGTCGTAGCTATAGTCGGTGCGGATGCCGCTGCTGACGCAGCCTGTCGCCGCCGCCAGACCGAGGAGCCCGACCGCGAGCCGGAGCGCCGGCCCGGGCCGCGGCGCGCTCACCGGCGAGCGGCGACGGCGAGGCGAACCGTCGCGAGCTGGAGCTTGGCCAGCTGACGGTCGAGTGCCTTCCCCCCGGCGGTCTTGAGCGCCGCCTCGGCCGCGGCCCGGCCGGCCTTGGCGGCGTCGACGTCGATCTCGGAGGGAAGCTCCGCGCGGTCGGCGAGCACGGTGACGACGTCGTCCGCCACCTCGGCGAAGCCGTTCTGCACGGCGAGCACGTGGTCGCGCCCGCCGGCGTGGTAGGCGAGCTCGCCGACCCGCAGCGTGGTCAGCAGCGCCGCGTGCCCCGGGAGGATGCCGAGCGTGCCGAGCGGCCCGGGCAGCGTCACGGTATCCGCGCCGGCCTCGACCACCACCCGCGTCGGGGTGATCACCTTGAGGTGCAGGCGGCCATCGCTCACGCCGTCCCCTCCGCCTTCAGCTTCTCGCCCTTCTCGATCGCCTCGTCGATGCTGCCGACCATGTAGAACGCCTGCTCGGGCAGCTCGTCGAGCTCGCCCTCGGCGATCATGCGGAAGCCGCGGATCGTCTCCGCGATCTGCACGTAGCGCCCTTTCAGGCCGGTGAACTGCTCCGCGACGTGGAACGGCTGCGAGAGGAAGCGCTCGATGCGGCGCGCCCGCGCGACCACGAGCTTGTCGTCCTCGGACAGCTCGTCGATCCCGAGGATCGCGATGATGTCCTGCAGGTCCTTGTACTTCTGCAGGATCTTCTGGATGCTGCGGGCGACCGCGTAGTGCTCGTCGCCGACGATCTTGGGGTCGAGGATGCGCGAGGTGGAGGCCAGCGGGTCGACCGCCGGGTAGATCCCCTTGTCCACGATCTGGCGCGACAGCACGGTGGTGGCATCGAGGTGGGCGAACGCGGTCGCCGGCGCCGGGTCCGTGAGGTCGTCGGCCGGCACGTAGATCGCCTGCACCGAGGTGATCGAGCCGCGCTTGGTCGAGGTGATGCGCTCCTGCAGCTCGCCCATCTCGGTCGCGAGGTTGGGCTGGTAGCCGACCGCGGAAGGCATGCGGCCGAGCAGCGCCGAAACCTCCGACCCCGCCTGGGTGAAACGGAAGATGTTGTCGATGAACAGGAGCACGTCCTGCTCCTCGACGTCGCGGAAGTACTCGGCCACGGTGAGACCGGAGAGCGCGACGCGCAGGCGCGCCCCCGGCGGCTCGGTCATCTGCCCGTAGATCAGCGCCGCCTTCGACTTCGTCCAGTCGTTGGGGTCGATGACGCCGGACTCCTGCATCTCGAGCCACAGGTCGTTGCCCTCGCGGGTGCGCTCGCCGACGCCGGAGAACACCGAGAAGCCGCCGTGCTGCATCGCGACGTTGTTGATCAGCTCCTGGATGATCACGGTCTTGCCGACGCCGGCGCCGCCGAACAGGCCGGTCTTGCCGCCCTTGGTGTACGGCTCGAGGAGGTCCACGACCTTGATCCCGGTCTCGAACATCTCGACCCGGGTCGACTGCTCGTCGAACGGCGGCGACTCGCGGTGGATCGGCCACCGCTCCTTGGTTTCGCACGGGCCCTTCTCGTCGACCGGCCGGCCGATCACCGAGAGCACGCGCCCGAGCGTCTCGCGCCCGACCGGCACCGTGATCGGGCCGCCGGTGTCGAGCGCCTTCATCCCGCGCACCATCCCGTCGGTGGCCTGCATCGCGATGCAGCGCACCCGGTTCTCGCCGAGGTGCTGGGCGACCTCGAGCACCACGTCGAGCTCGCCCATCTCGCTCTTGTCGCGCACGACGACCGCGTTGTGGATCGAGGGGAGGTGCCCCTCGGGAAACTCCACGTCCACCGCCGGCCCGATGATCTGAACGACCTTTCCTGCGATCTCTTGCGGGTTTGCCGCCATGTCGCGCTCCTACCTCTCGGCCAGCGCCTGGGCGCCGGATACGATCTCGATGAGTTCCTTGGTGATCGACGCCTGGCGCGCGCGGTTGTAGGTCAGCGTGAGTCGGTCGATCATCTCCGCCGCGTTCTTCGACGCCGAGTCCATCGCGGTCATGCGCGCCGCGTGCTCCGCGGCCTGCGAGTCGAGGAGCGAGCGCAGCACCTGGAACTCCACGTAGCGGGGGAGGATCGCCGCGAGCACCGCCTGCGGGCTCGGTTCCAGCGTGCGCACGCCGGCGCCGGCGGTCGCCGCCCGGCGCTCGACCGGGAGCAGGCGCTCGAGCGTCACCTCCTGGCGCATGATCGAACGGAAACGGTTGTAGACCAGGTACACCGCATCGGTCTCCCGGCGCGCGAAGCGCCCGGAGAGCAACTTCGCCACCTCGTGGCTGCCGGCCACCGTGACCCCCTTCATCAACTCGGGGAACGCGGCAACGGGGGCGACGGCGCGGCGGCGGTAGAAGTCGATCGCCCGCCGCCCGACGAGCACCAGCTCGACGCTCTCCCAGCGGCCGCCGTTGCGCACCGCCTCGGCCTCGCGCAACACGTTGCTGTTGAACGCGCCGCACAGGCCCTTGTCGCCGGCGACCACCACCAGCGTCACGGCATGCTCCTCGCGCTCGCCGAGCAGCGGGTGGCGTCCGCCGCCGAGCTGGGCGGCGAGCGAGCGCAGCACGCCGTCGAGCGCGCCCGCGTACGGCCGCGCTTCCAGCACGGCCGCCTGCGAGCGCCGCAGCTTGGCGGCGTAGACCATCTTCATCGCCCGCGTCAGCTGCTGCGTCGAGCGCACCGAACGGATGCGCCGCCGGAGGTCCTGCTGGCTAGGCAACCGCCGCCTCCGGGTGCTCGCGCAGGAACGCGGCGAGCGCCGCCTGGCAGCCGGCCTTGAGCTCG
Source organism: Acidobacteriota bacterium (assembly GCA_027458945.1). GTDB lineage: Bacteria > Acidobacteriota > Thermoanaerobaculia > Thermoanaerobaculales > Thermoanaerobaculaceae > RBG-13-68-16. Next base: position 2,752 of record DAIDOU010000241.1, on the reverse strand, counting down.
GCCTCGGTCGCCCCCTCGAGCTTGCCGGTCGAGGTGATCGCCGCGAGCGTGGCGCCCGCGTTGGTGCGCAGGTACTCGTGCAGGTAGCGCTCGAACGCCAGCACCGAGTCGACCTTGAGCGTGTCGAGGAACCCCTGCGTGCCGGCGAACACCGAGGCCACCTGCAGGTCGACCGGCATCGGCGTGTACTGCCCCTGCTTGAGGATCTCGACCAGGCGCTCGCCGCGCGCCAGCTGCCGCTGCGTCGCCTTGTCGAGGTCGGAGCCGAACTGGGCGAACGCGGCGAGCTCGCGGTACTGCGCGAGGTCGATGCGCAGCGTGCCCGCGACCTTCTTCATCGCCTTGATCTGGGCGTTGCCGCCGACGCGCGACACCGAGATGCCGACGTTGACCGCGGGGCGGACGCCGGAGAAGAAGAGGCCCGACTCGAGGAAGATCTGGCCGTCGGTGATCGAGATGACGTTGGTCGGGATGTAGCCGGAGACGTCGCCCGCCTGCGTCTCGATCACCGGGATCGCGGTGAGCGAGCCGCCGCCGAGGTCCTCGCGCATCTTCGCGGCGCGTTCCAGCAACCGCGAGTGCAGGTAGAACACGTCGCCGGGGTACGCCTCGCGGCCCGGCGGCCGGCGCAGCAGCAGCGAGATCTCGCGGTACGCCGCGGCGTGCTTGGAGAGGTCGTCGTAGAACACGACCGCGGCGCCGCCGTTGTACAGGTAGTACTCCCCCATCGCGCAGCCGGCGTACGGCGCCAGGTACTGCAGCGGGGCGGGCTCCGAGGCGGTGGCGGCGACCACGATCGTGTGCTCCATCGCGCCGTAGTCCTCGAGGGTCTTGACGACCTGCGCCACGGTCGAGCGCTTCTGCCCGATCGCGACGTAGATGCAGATCGTCCCGTTCCCCTTCTGGTTGATGATCGTGTCGGTGATGAGCGCGGTCTTGCCGGTCTGGCGGTCGGAGATGATCAGCTCGCGCTGCCCGCGCCCGATCGGGATCATCGAGTCGATCGCCTTGATCCCGGTCTGCATCGGCTCCTTCACCGGCTGCCGCCGCACCACCCCGGGCGCGATGCGCTCGATCGGGTAGCTGTCGGCCGCCGCGATCGGGCCCTTGCCGTCGATCGGCTGGCCGAGCGCGTTGACGACGCGGCCGACGAGCGCCGGGCCGACGGGGACCTGGAGGATGCGGCCGGTGCGCCGCACCTCGTCGCCTTCGCGGATCGCCTCCGACTCGCCCATGAGCACACAGCCGACGCCGTCCTCCTCGAGGTTGAGCGCGAGGCCGTAGACGTCGTGGGGGAACGCCACCATCTCGCCAGCCATGACCCGGTCGAGGCCGAACACCCGGGCGATCCCGTCGCCGACCGACACCACCGTCCCGACCTCGGCCATCTCGACGGAGGTGTCCAGCCCCTGGATCTGCCGTCGCAGGATGTCCGTGATCTCGTCCACCTTGATCTGCATGCCCAACCCCCTATTGCGCCGCCGCCGCCGCGAAGCGGCGCAGCTGCGCGACCAGCGAACCGTCGAACACCTGGCTCCCGACCCGCACCACGAACCCGGCGAGCAGCTCGGGGTGCACCTGCACCTCGAGCTCGATCCGCGCCGCGAACAGCCGCGCGAGCGCCTGCTGCAGCGCTGCGAGTTCCGCCGGCTCGGGCGCCACCGGCAGCTCGGCGCGGGCGCGCACGACGCCGTCGGCGCGGTCCACCAGCTCGCGGAACATCTGCACGACGTCCGGCAGGAAGCGCAGCCGGACGTGCGCCTCGAGGGCGACCAGCATCCGATGGGTCTCGGGCCGCACGCCCAGGGTGCGGGCGATCGTCGCGACCAGGTCCCGCTTGGTGGCCGGCGTCACCCCCGGGACCTCGAAGACGCGCACCAGCGCCGGCTCGCGCGCGAACAGCTCGGCCACCGTCGCGAGCTGCCGCTCGATCTCGCGCAGCGCCGGGATCCCCTCCCGGCGCGTGACCTCGTACAGCGCCACCGCGTACGGCCGCGCCACCCGCCGGCTCATCGCACGCCTCCCGCCGCATGCTCGTCGAGGCGGGCGAGCGTGTCCTTGAAGATCCTCTCGCGGTCTTCGGCGGTGAGCCCGCGCTGCAGCAGCTCGACCGCGAGGTCGGCGGCCACCGCGGCGGCCTCGGCCGCGAGCTGACGGCGCGCGTCGGCCACGCGGCGCGCCGCCTCCTGCTCGATCTGGGCCACAAAGCGAGCCGCCTCGGCCTCGCCCTGACGCTCGAGGGCCTCGCGCTCCCGCTCGCCGTCGCGGTGCAGACGCTCGCGCAGCGCCTCGATCTCGCCGGAGAGCGCCGCCACCCGCTGCGCCATCTCGGCCCGCAGCTGCTCGGCCTCGCGCTGCGCCCGCTCGGCCTCGGCGAGTCGCTCGGCGACCTGCTCGCGCCGCGAGCGGAAGAACTGCGCCGCCGGCCGCGCGAGGAGGAAGTAAAGGAGCCCGAAGAAGAACGCGAAGTTGGCCAGCTTCCAGAACAGCGTCGGCAGCCCGAGGAACCCGGCGCCGTCCTCCTCGGCGGCCCACGCCGGGAGCGCGGCCAGCGAGACCAGGAGCGCCAGCAGCGCGCGCCGGATCACGCGAGGCTCCGGCCCGCGAGGCGGTTCGCCAGCTCACGCGCCAGCTCGGTCCCGCGCTCGCGCAGAACCCCGCGCGCGGAGCGCGCGGCGTCGTCGAGCTCGGCGCCGAGGCTGGCCAGGCGCGCCTGGGCCTGCGTCCGGGCCTGCTCGAGACGCGCGCGGCG
>DAIDOU010000240.1 GCA_027458945.1 Acidobacteriota bacterium | reverse complement strand
ACCGGCACCGGCCGGAAGACGCGCGCATCGCTTCGCTCCATGATGGCTCCCGACCTCAGTGTAGCGGAGTCGGTGCCGCGAGCGTGACCGCGGGCAGCAAGGTCGCGGCGGCGGCCGCCCGGATCCCGCGCTCGGCGAGCGCCACGGCGAGGGCGGCGCGGCGCCGGGCTCCGGGGACGACCAGCACCGAGCCGGCGGGCAGGCGCGCCAGCGCCGCGACCGGTACGAACGTGAGCGGTCGCGCCAGGGCCGCACGGGCGAGGGCAGCGCGCTCGGCGAGCAGCGGCGCGTCTTCCGGCAGGCCGTTGAGGTCGTCGAGCACATAGGTCGTGCCGCCGTCCCCGCTGGCCGAACTGGCCAGCGCGAACGCGTCCCGCACCGCGGCCACGGCGGCGGGGCGCGGCTCCCAGTCGGCGCCGAGCAGCTTCCCCGCCGACGTGGAGAACGCCTCGGTGTAGCTCGTCTTGAGGAACTCGTAGATCACGCTGCGCGGCGACAGCGGTGCGGCGACGGTGGCGAAGAAGCGCAGCTCGGCCGGGTCGAGCACCGCGCCGTCGCACTCGTTGCCGCCCTCGAGCACGTACACGGGCTTGCCCAGGATCCGCCCGAGGCGGAGGAAGTTGACCATCGCCACGACCGACGCGTGCCCCCGGTCCGGGTAGCCGCAGTCGGTGTACGCGGAAAGGCCGAGGGCGTCGGCGCGCGTCATCCAGTCGAAGATGTCGAGCGCCGCGAACGCCGGCCGCCCCTTCTCGAACTTCTCCGGCAGGTAGCCCGAGAACTGCAGCATGAACGGCACGCGGCGGCGCTCGCGCGCATGCCAGATCGCGCGGCAGCGGTCGAGCCGCCGCACGACCCAGTCGTTGATCGCCGCGACGAAGTCGTAGTAGGCGAGCGCCGCCCGCGCGAACGCGGGGTCGCGCTCGGAGGTGGGCAGCGGCACCGCGGCGAGCGCCGGGAAGCGCGTGCCGTACCGGCGGTCGACCGCGGCGACGCCGCCGTACTGGCGCGCCAGGAACCGCCGCCAGACGGCCGCGGTGTCCGGCGTGTACTGGCCGATCTCGTACGAGTCGGTGTCCGGGTCCCAGCACAGCAGCGAGCCGCGCTGCGAGACGAACGGCTCGTTGCAGATCCCGACGCCGAAGGCGACGAGCGCCGGCTCGGACGAGAAGTTCTTCGCGTAGAACGCCGTCTCCTCCTCGAGCCAGCGCTCGTACGCGGGGTTGCCGACCGTCGCGAGGAAGAAGTCGGGCGTCTCCCGGCCCGAAGGCAGCCGCCCGCGCTTCGTCAGCACGTTGGTGTACAGCCAGTTGCGGCGGTCGCCGGCGGCGTCCGGGAGCGAGCTGCCGTCGATGCGGCTGAGCACCACGCCGACCCCGTCGCGACGGGCCGTCGCGAAGATGCGGCGCAGGATCGCGAGGCTCCTCGGCTGCTCCCAGATGTGCGGCGGGGGGACGACGTTGAGGATCCCGGCGCCGTTCGCGATCGCGAACGCGACCAAGCGGTCCGCCTCGGCGGCGCTCGCGAAGAAGTCCCAGTGCACCGTGAAGCCGACCCGCGGCCCGGCCGCGACGGCGGCTGCCGGCGGGCCGGCCCGGGCCGCGGTTGCCACGAGGAGACCGAGAACGACCGCCGCCGCCCTCGCCCACCGCGGGCCGCCCGCAAAGATCGCCGCCACGCGGGGACGGTAACACACGCGAAAACGCCCGCACCCGCGTGCTACCATCCGCCCATGATCACGCTCGCACGGCGCTTTGGCCCTCCGCCAGCAGCGGCGTGACCGGGCGCGTTGGGGGCACGATGCGATCGAGACGACCCCTGCGGCGCGCGCGCGGCCTCGCACGGCGGCTCATCGCCGGCCTCGGACCGTGGCTCCTCGCGGCCGCGCCGCTCGCCGCCGCGCCGCCTCCGGCCGCGGCCGCGGTCCCCACGGTGCTCGTCGTGTACGAGGCCGGCCCCACGCCGGTGGCGAGCGGGCTCGGTGACGCGCTGCAGCTGCAGCAGCTGCTCGGCCACTTCTCCGCCGCGGTCACGCTGCTGCCGTCGAGCGCGTACCGGGGGGGCGAGATCGCGAAGGCGGACGTCACGTTCATCGTCGGCTTCACGAAGCTGTTCGACCCGCCGCCCGTGCTGCTGCGCGATGCCTACGCGGCGACGCACACGCTGGTCTGGCTCAACAGCGGGCTGGTCGAGTTCGGCAGGACGTTCGACCTGCCGGCGCGGTTCGGCTTCGCGGTCGAGCGGTTCGACACGACCTCGGGGTTCGACTCGGTGCAGGCGGGCGAGTTTCACTTCACCAAGACCGAACCGAAGACCAACGTGCTCGCGGTGACCGACCCGGCGCGCTGCCAGGTCCTCGCCACCACGACCTCGAGCCGGGCCAAGCTCACGGTGCCGTATGCGGTCCGCTCCGGCTCGTTCTGGTGCATCGCCGACTCGCCGTTCTCGTACGCCACCGAGTCGGATCGCTACCTCTACTTCGCCGACCTGCTGCACGACATCCTCGGCCAGGACCACCCGAGGAGCCACTCGGCGCTCATCCGCATCGAGGACACCAATCCGTTCTCCGACCCGGCCAGCCTGCGCGCGGTCGCCGACCTGCTGTACGCCCGCAAGATCCCGTTCCTCGTCGGCGTGATCCCGTTCTACGTCAACCCGGCGTCGCAGACGCGGGTGGCGATGTCGGAGAAGCCGGACTACGTCGACGCGCTGCACTACATGATGGAGCACGGCGGCACGATCGTCATGCACGGCGTCACGCACCAGTACAAGGGCGAGACGGCGACCGACTACGAGTTCTGGGACGAGAGCGGCAACCGCATCCTGCCCGAGGACTCGCGTGAGTACGTCACCCGCCGGCTGCGCGACGGCGTCGCGGAGTGCGTCAAGAACGGCGTCTACCCGCTGGTGTGGGAGACGCCGCACTACACCGCCTCCACGCTCGACTACGGCGTCTTCGCGCAGCACTTCTCGACCGCGATGGAGCAGCGGCTGGTCCTCGACAACCTCGACTTCAGCCAGTACTTCCCCTACATCATCAAGCGCGACATCTACGGCCAGCGCATCCTTCCGGAGGACCTCGGCTACGTCCCGCTCGACCCCGACATCGCCAAGGAGAACGCGTCCGTCGACAAGCTGCTCGCCTTCGCCAAGGTGGACCTCGCGGTGCGCGACGGGTTCGCCTCGGCGTTCTTCCACCCGTTCCTCCCGATCGAGTGCCTGGCGCGCCTGGTCGACGGCATCCGGGCGCTCGGCTACACGTTCGTGGACGTGCGCGAGATGTCGAACTCGGTCGTGATGGACGACCGCGCGATCGTGAGCGGCCACGCGACGGTCAAGCTCGCCCTCACCGACCAGTACCTGCGCGAGTCGTGGATCGACGGCAACGGCCAGCTCGTGCGGCGCGAGCTGTCGCCGTCGCGGCTGCGCGGGACGGTCGAGCGCGACGTCCAGCTCCCGCCGCGCTGGATCTACGTCGCCGAGCCGCAGGAGTTTCGCGAGCGGCCGCTCTCGCTGTGGGAGAAGGCCAAGGGCCGCGCCGGGAAGGCGCTGTCGAAGATCTTCCGGAGCCGGCGCTTTTACGCGCCGGCCGACGCCGTCGCCCTGTTCGACCCGGGCGCCACCGGCGGCGCGGCCAACGACCAGGCGAGCCTGGCCGCGCCGCTGCAGGCGCTCTCGATGCCGGTCGAGGAGGTGCCGCTGACGCCGGGTCTCGCGATCGACACGTCCGGCCACAACCTGGTGATCGTCCCGTACACGGTCGCCGACCAGCTGACCGCGGCGCAGGTCGCGGCGCTGGAGGCGTTCGTCAGGGGCGGCGGCAACCTGATCACCGACTTCCGCAACGACCTCGCCACCGCGCTCGGCGTCCGCTTCTTCCCCTCGACGCTGCTGATCGAGCGGGTGCGCGACAGCCTCTACCCGGACGAGGCGTTGCGCTGGACCTCCGGCGAGGTGATGAACAAGTTCGAGACCGCCGACGGCGACGAGATCCTGGCCACCGACGACGTGACCGGGATCGCGGTCGTGATCGGGCGGCGCTTCGGGGCCGGGCGGTTCATCTTCTTCGGCACCCGCTTCGACCCGGCGAGCAACGGCGGCTACTCGCGCTACCCGTACCTCGCGAGCGAGGTGGGCAAGTTCTTCGGGCTCACCCCGCTCGTCCGCCGCGAGCAGCTCGAGATGTTCTTCGACCCCGGCTTCCGCCACACCGTGAGCATCGAGCAGCTGGTCACCCGCTGGGCCGCGGCCGGCATCCGCATCCTCCACGTCGGCGGGTGGCACCAGTACGCCAAGTGGAGCTACGACTACGGCAAGCTCATCGCCCTCTGTCACGCCAACGGCATCCTCGTCTACTGCTGGCTGGAGCCGCCGCAGGTGAACCAGAAGTTCTGGCAGGACCACCCGGAGTGGCGGGAGAAGAACTACAAGGGCGAGGACGTGCGCCCCTCGTGGCGCTACCCGGTCGCGCTCACCGACCCGGCGTGCCTCGCGGCCGTCACCGAGCTCTACCGCCAGCTCCTCACCGGCGCGGACTGGGACGGCGTCGACATCGGCGAGCTCTACTTCGAGGGCGGCCGCGGCACCAAGGACCCCGAGCTGTTCACCCCGTTCCACCCGTCGGCGCGGCGCGAGTTCCACCAGAAGTACGGCTTCGACCCGGTCGAGCTGTTCGACCACGCCTCGCCGCGCTACTGGCGGCGCGACCCGGCGGCGCTCGCCGAGTTCGTCAAATACCGGGTCGCCAAGAACGTGCAGTTCCACGAGGCGATGCTGGCGATGGCGCAGTCGGTGGCGCGGGAGAAGCAGGGGTTCGAGACGGTGGTGACGGTCCTCGACAGCCTCGCCGACCCCGAGCTGCGCACCTGGCTGGGCGTGGACGCGAGGCAGATCGCGGCCTTGGGCGCGAAGTACGACTTCCGCCTCCAGGTCGAGGACCCGGAGCGCATGTGGTCGACCGACCCGCGCCGGTACCAGGGGATCGCGGCCCGCTACGCCGACCTCGTCGACCCGGCGCACCTCGCGCTCGACCTCAACATCCTCTCGTTCCGCGCCGAGAACGCGATCACCCCGTTTCCGACCAGGATCCAGACCGGCACCGAGGCGGCGTGGCTCGTCCACTCGGCGGCGCTCGGCGCCCGGCGCGTCGCGATCTACTCCGAGTCCAGCATCAACCAGCAGGACCTCCCGTTCCTGCCGTCGGCGTACGCGGCGCGCACCAAGGTCACGAGAAGCGGCGGCGGCTGGGCGATCGACACCCCGACCCCGATCGTGCTCCAGCTCGCCACCGACGTGCAGGAGGCGTGGCGCGACGGCCAGCGCCTGCGCACCCTGGGCCGCGGCCGCTTCCTGCTCCCGGCCGGGAAGTACACCGTCACCC
>DAIDOU010000239.1 GCA_027458945.1 Acidobacteriota bacterium | reverse complement strand
ACCTCCGCCGGCAGCGGCTTCGATGGGCTCGCCGGCAGATACCGCTTGCGGTCCCCCCGGGCGCGCACGAGCAGCGGCGCCACCGCGCGCAGCAGGTGGGCCTCGACGAGCGGCACCCGCACCTCGAGCGAGTGCGCCATGCTCGCCCAGTCGATGTCTCGCAAAAGTTGGTCCTTCATGTAGAAACGCGAGTCGAGCGCGACGATGCGCTCGAACGCCCGCCCGGGGTCGGGGTCGAGCCCGGAGGCGAACAGGCCGATCGGGTCGAGGCGCCGCATCCCCTCGCGCGCCGCCTCCTCGCCGATGATCTCACCGAGCTCCCACGGCATGAACATCGCGCGCAGCATGAAGTACGCGCTCGGATAGTCGCGCGCGTACTTGATCACCGCGCCGCTTTTCGGGCTGACGCGCGCGCTGTGCCTCGGAGCGAGCGCCCGGTACGCGGCCAGCACCGCGTCGCCAAGCCCGGGAATCCGGGCCGGCACGCCCCAGAGCCGAACGGCGAGCGGCACCTTCCAGTAGGTGAAGTAGCCGCCGAGCAGCTCGTCGCCGCCGGTCCCCGACAGCGCCACCTTGATCCCGACCTCGGCCACCGCGCGGGAGACGAAGTACGAGTTGATCGCGTCCACGGTCGGCTGGTCCATCGCCGCGATGACGTTGGGAAGCTCCCGCTCAAACTCGTCCTTCGAGATCACCCGTGTGGTGTGGTCGGTGCCGTAGTAGCGCGCGACCTCCTCGGCGAGCGGCGCCTCGTCGCGTCTTGTCCCCCGGTACTCGGTGAACGCGAGCGTCACGGTCTTGAGGTCGGCCGCGCCGGCGTCGCGGGCGAGACCGATGATCGCGGTCGAGTCGCGCCCCGAGGAGAGGAACGCCCCGACGCGCACGTCGGAAACAAGGTGATAGCGCACGGACTCCAGGAAGGCGCGCCGCATCCGCTCGACGCGCTCCTCCTCGCCGACCGCGGCAGGGTTGGCGACGGCGTCGGCCAGGATCGCGGCGATCGAGGCGTAGGCGGTCGGCTCAGTGACGCCGCGCTCGTCGACCCAGGCGAAGCTCCCGGCCGGCAGCGCGCGGATCGCCTCGTACAGAGTGAACGGCTCCGGCACCGAGCCACGCAGGAAGAACCCGACCACGCCCGCGGGGTCGTGCCGGCGCCCGACGCGGCCGCCGGCGAGCAGCGCCCGCACTTGCGAGGCGACCCGCACGGCGTCTCCGCCCGCCGAGTAGTACAGCGGCTTCACGCCGTACAGGTCGCGCGCCAGCAGCACCCGCTGCACCCGTGCGTCCCAGAGCGCGAACGCGAACATCCCGCGCAGCCGCGGCAGCATGTCGGTCCCCAGCGCCGCGTACAGCTCGAGCAGCACCTCGGTGTCGGAGGTGGTGCGCAGCGAGGCGCCGCCGTCGGGGAGCAGCGCGCGCAGCTCGCGGTAGTTGTAGATCTCGCCGTTGAACGTGATGACGCGGTGGCCGTCGGCGCTGGCCATCGGCTGCGCCGCCGCGTCCGACAGGTCGATGATCGCGAGGCGCCGGTGCGCGAGGCCGACGCGGCGGTCAGGGGAGATCCAGGAGCCGTGGCCGTCGGGGCCGCGGGAGGCCATCGCGTCGCGGATGCGCCCCAGCTCCCCGGGGTCCACGCCGGGTGCCCGGGGGTCGAGAGCGACGATCGCAGCGATTCCGCACATGGCCGTGGCGACCCCGTCCGACGGGCGCAGGGTCGTCGCATTATCGGGGATCCGTCTGGCCGGTCAAGGGTTTGGGCGGCGTGGTCGCGGCCACGGCCGGCGCCGCGCCGGGGTCCGCGCCCGGGTGGGGGTTGCATTCTCGGCCACACGGAGTAGAGTGACCGTTCGGTCAGTCTGCTGACCGAGAGGTTTTGACGCGACGATGGGAAAGACGAAACGCGAGGTGGTCACCGAGTTCCGCACCGGCGAGCTGCTCGCGGCGGCGCGCGCCGTGTTCGCCGAGAAGGGGTTCGACGGCGCCACGATCGAGGGCGTCGCCGCCGTGGCGGGCGTCGCCAAGGGGACCGTCTACCTCTACTACCGCTCGAAGCAGGAGCTGTACGGCGCGGTGTTCCGCGCGGGGATGCTGGCGCTGCACCGGGCGACGACCGAGCGGGTGCAGGCGGCGCCCGACCTGGCGGCCAAGATCCGGGCGTTCGTGACGACCAAGCTGGCGTACTTCGACGAGCACCGGGATTTCTTCCGCCTCTACTTCGAGGCGTTCGGCAGCGCTCGGGCGGTCGGCCCCGGCCTGCAGGCGGAGTTCGACGCGCTCTACCGGGAGCAGGTGCGCATGCTCGAGGCGGCGATCCGGTCCGGGGTGAAGCGCGGCGAGTGCCGCAAGCTCCGGCCGGACGTGGCGGCGTTCGCGATCTTCGACCTCACCCGCGGGCTGCTGCGCCAGCGCACGCTCGGCTGGTCGAACGCCGCCCTACCGGCCGATGTCGAGTTCGCGTTCGACTTCATCTGGAAAGGGATCGCAGGCTGATGACGACGACGACGAGGAGCATCGCCGGGGCCGGCGCCGCGGCGCTGATCGCGGCGGCCGCCTGGGCCGCGACCGCGCCGGCGCCCGCGGCGGAAGCGGCGCAGGTCGTTCACCTGACGCTCGCCGAGGCGATCGCGCGCGGACTCGAATACAACCTCGGGGTCGTAGCCGGCGAGCAGCGCGTCCTCGGCGCCGAAGGCGCCCGGCGCGTCGCGCGCGCCGCTCTCCTCCCCCAGCTCTCGGTCGGCGCGCTGCAGGCGCGCGAGGAGATCAGCTACGCGGCGTACGGCCTTCCGGTGGCGCCGGGGACGTCGCCGATCGTGGGCCCGTTCGACGTCACCGACGTGCGCCTCTACCTCGCGCAGCCGCTCCTTGACCTGAGTGCGGCCAGCTCTGCCCGCGCCGCCGCACGGCAGCACACCGCCGCCCGGAACACGTTCGCCGATACCCGCGAGGCGGTGGTGTACGGCGTCGCGGAGCTCTACCTGCGGGCGGTGACCACCGCCAGCCGGATCGCGGCGGCGCAGGCGCAGCTGCGCACCGCGCAGGCGCTGTTCGAGCGGGCGGCGGACATGCGGAAGGCCGGCACGGTG
>DAIDOU010000238.1 GCA_027458945.1 Acidobacteriota bacterium | reverse complement strand
TCGCCGTCCGACGTGTCGTTCCTCAAGTCGATCATCGACGAGACCCGGTCCTCGGACTTCGTGGGCGAGATCGGGCTCATGATCATGAGGTGCGGGGCCAGGGTCGTGCGCCGGGGCGTGCTCTTCTCGGTCAGCCAGGGCGAGGTGCGCGGCATCGGCGAGTTCGGCCTCGAGCTCTCGGGACCGCGCGCGTACGAGCGCGTCCGGAAGATGATGGTCCCGCTCACGGACCCGTCCGTGTTCCGCACCGTGGTCGAGAGCGGCCAGAGCTTCCGGGGGCGCCTCGCCAAGACCTTCTGGGACGACTATCTCGCGCGCCAGCTCGGCGGCGTCGAGCCGGACGAGGTGATCGCCGTGCCGATGACGGTGGGCGGCAACGTCGTCTCGATCTTCTACGGCGACAACGGTCAGACGCGGGAGGCGATCGGCTCGATCGAGATGATCGAACTCTTGATGCTCTACGCATCCCTCGGCATGGAACGGATGCTGCGCGCGGCGAAGTCGGGGCGCTAGGAGCCTGTCGCGCAGAGCGACGAAAGCGAGGGTCGCGATGGCGCCTGCTGGCAAGGCGGACAAGCGAAATGCCCGCAGACGTAGTTGTAGCCTACGTCGAGGACATTTCGCGCAGGCCAACGCAGCCAGCGGGATGTCAGCGCGAGCCGCAGCCGGAGTCTATGCGCGACAGGCTCCTACCCGGCCGGGGCCGCGCCGGCGCGGCAGGCGGCGCACGGACAGGCGGCGCGCAGGTCGGTGAGGGTGTAGATGCCGTAGTCGTGGCCGTCGCCCCAGGTGACCTGCAGGCCGTAGTTGCCGACGAGGGCGACGGCGACCGGCTCGAACGCCCCGGACCGGAGCGGCTTGAGCACCGGGAGGGTCGCGCGGCCGAAGAGATGTCCCTCACCCTTGCACTCGGCGCAGGTGCAGGCCCGGCGCAGGGGCTCGCCGGGGAAGTACGACTCGTGGCCGTCGGCCCAGACCACGACGACGTCGCCGCCGACGGCCATCACGTCCCGTACCCTCGTCGCGTCAATCGAAGACATCGCGGCCCTCCACCATCCCGGCAAAGTCCTGCAGCAGGCGGTTCAATTCCACGAGCAGCGCCTGGGCGCTCGGGAAGCGGGCCGCCGGGTCCTTCTCGCACAGCCTCTCGATGAGCGCCCACACCGGCGTGGGCACTGGGTGGGGCAGCGTTTCGCGGGCGGGCAGCGGTTGGCGCAGGTGCATCTCGATCACCCGGTACGGCGAGTCGGCGGTGAACGGCACGGCGCCCTCGAGCATCTCGTACAGGATGATGCCGAGCGCGTACAGGTCCACGCGGTGGTCGACGGCTTTCGGGTCCACCATCTCCGGCGCGGCGTACGCCGGCGTCCCGAGGAAGATGTTGGAGGTCGTCAGCCCGGGCCGGTCGGCCAGACGCGCGATCCCGAAGTCCATCACCTTGATCGTCCCGTCGGGGAGGAGCATGACGTTCTCGGGTTTGAGGTCGCGGTGGACGACGCCCTTGGCGTGCGCGTAGTCGAGTGCCTCGGCGATGTCGCGCGTGATCTCGAGCGCGTGGCGCAGCGGCAGCGGCGCATGGTCCCGCAGCTCCTGCTTGAGCGTGCGCCCGCCGAGCAGCTCCATCGCCAGGAACGGCCGCCCCTTCTCCGCGCCGGCGCCGAGGATGCGCACGATACGGGGATGGTGGAGCTGCTCGCCGAGCTGACCCTCGCGCACGAAGCGCGCGACGAAGCTCTCGTCGGCCAGGCAACCGTCGTGGGGCACCTTGACGGCGACCGCCTGGCCGTCGATCGAACGCTCGGCGCGGTAAGTCGTCGCCATCCCCCCGCGGCCGAGCACGCTCTGCAGCCGATAGCCGCCCATTGTCGCGCCGCTCTCGACCATCGTGGCGGCGTCTTCCACCCTTGCAACCGGAGCCGGCGCGGTGTGGATCACCGGCACCGCCCGCCGCCGGCGGGCGCGGCGCCGGACAAGGACGAGCGCGATCACGGCGGCGATCGCGGCGATGAGCAGGAGCCCGAGCCCCGGCTTGCGCCGCTGGCCGGCGCCGGGCGCCGCCTTCGCCGCGACCGGGGTCGAGGTCGGGTGGGCGGCCGGTGCGGCCGCGCTGACCGCCGGCGATGGGGCGGCGGC
>DAIDOU010000237.1 GCA_027458945.1 Acidobacteriota bacterium | reverse complement strand
CATCATCAAGATCGAGGAGATCCCGATCGGCACCCGCGGCAACCGGGTGCGCGTGCAGGCGGTGTTCCCCTCCGTCGCCGGCCTGGACGAGAAGAGCGCGGTCCGCGTCGCCGGCGTCCGCGTCGGGATCGTGGAGCGCATCTCGTTGCAGGGCGACCGCGCCCTGGCGACGCTCGCGCTCGACCCCGATGTCGCGCTCCACCAGGGGGCCCGCGCCGAGGTCACCAGCCTCGGCATGCTCGGCGACAAGTACGTCGAGCTCTACCCCGGCCTCCCCTCCGCCCCACCGCTGCCCGCGGGCGCAACGCTGAACGGCACCAGCCCGGTCGGCTTTGACCAGGCGCTCAAGAGTTTCAACTCCGCCTTCGAGAACATCGACGCCGTGACCGGCTCGTTGCGCGGCTCGCTCGCCGGCCCCGAGGGCCAGAAGCGGCTCGACGAGATCCTCGACAACATCCGCCAGCTCACCGCGTCGGTCCGCGACCTCGTCCAGGCCAACCGCGCGAACGTCGACGCCACGATGGCGAACATGCGCGACTTCTCCCAGTCGCTGAAGACCGAGCTCCCCCGTCTCGCCGACAAGCTCGCCGTCTTCGCCGACCACCTCGACGCGCTCGTCGCCGCCAACCGCGGCAACCTCGACGCCTCGATCGCCAACGTCCGCCAGGTCACCGCCGAGATGCGCACCACCGTGGACAACATCAACAAGATCACCGGCAAGATCGCCTCCGGCCAGGGCTCGGTCGGCAAACTGGTCAACGACTCGACGACCGTCGACAACCTCAACTCGACGCTGACCTCCGCGCGCGGCGCCGCCGACACGCTGAAGAACACGATCGGCCGCGCCGAGCGCTGGCAGCTCGACATGAACATGCGCGCCGAGGCGCTGCCCGGCCTCACCAAGAACCGCGCTCTCGGCGTCCTGTACAACTCGCGCAGCGCGTTCGGCCTCGACCTGCACACCACGCCCAACCGGTTCTACCGCCTCGAGCTCGTGGACTCGCCCGTGGGCCGGGTCAACAACTACACACAGACGATCACGTCGATCTACCCCGACGGCACCTCGCACTCGGTGGTGCAGGAGACGCAGCGGATCTCCGACACCAACACGGTCAACGCCCAGGTCGGCTTCCAGTACGAGGACTACACGTTCCGGGCCGGGCTGTTCGAGTCGCGCGGCGGCGTCGGGATCGACCGCGCGCTGCTCAACCGCCGCCTCCAGCTCACCCTCGAGGCGTACGACTTCAGCCGCCAGGTCAAGCCGCCGCACATCCGCTTCGAGACACGGTACTTCCTGACCCGCAACCTGTTCGCGTTCGCCGGCCTCGACGACCCGGTGTGGGCGCAGGCGCGTTCGGTGCTCTTCGGCGGCGGCGTCACCTGGCGCGACGAGGACGTCAAGTACCTGCTCGGCACGATGTCGTCGATCGGCGCGGGCAAGTAGCCGTGGGACGGGAGCCGGCCGTCTTCGAGTGCACCGCCTGCGGGCAGCGCTCGCAGAAGTGGCTGGG
>DAIDOU010000236.1 GCA_027458945.1 Acidobacteriota bacterium | reverse complement strand
GGAGCGCCGCTTCCAGCCGGTGCTGGTGGGGGAGCCCTCGGTCGAGGAGACGATCGCGATCCTGCGCGGCCTCAAGGAGAAGTACGAGGTGCACCACGGCGTGCGCATCACCGACGGCGCGATCGTGGCCGCCGCCACGCTGTCGCAGCGCTATATCACCGACCGCTTCCTCCCCGACAAGGCGATCGACCTGGTCGACGAGGCGGCGTCGAAGCTGCGCATCGAGATCGACTCGCTTCCCACCGAGATCGACGAGCTCGAGCGCACGACGCTTCGGCTCGAGATCGAGAAGCGCGCCCTCGCCCGGGAGAAGGACGCGGCCTCGGCCGGACGTCTCGCCGAGATCGAGGCCGACCTCGCCGAGCGCAAGGAGCGCATCGCCGGGATGAAGGCGACCTGGCAGCGCGAGAAGGAGCTCATCGCCCGCATTCGCAAGGCGAAGGAGGAGGCCGAGGCCGCCCGGGAAGCGGCCGAACGGGCGGAGCGCGACGGCAACCTCGAGCGCGCCGCGCAGCTGCGCTACGGGGAGCTGGTCCGCCTCAACAAGGAGCTCGAGGACGCCTCGAACGCGCTCAAGTCGCACCAGGCGGCGCACGGCACGCTGCTCGCCGAGGAGGTCACCGAGGAGGCGATCGCCGAGGTCGTCGGGCGCTGGACCGGGATCCCGGTCGCCAAGTTGCTCGAGGGCGAGAAGGCCAAGCTGCTGGAGATGGAGGACCGCATCAGGGCCCGCGTCGTCGGCCAGGACGAGGCGGTGGTCGCGGTTGCGACCGCGGTGCGGCGCGCGCGCGCCGGCCTGAAGGACCCCAACCGCCCGGTCGGCTCGTTCCTCTTCCTGGGACCGACGGGCGTCGGCAAGACCGAGCTCGCCCGCGCGCTCGCCGAGTTCCTCTTCGACGACGAGCACGCGATGGTCCGCCTCGACATGTCGGAGTACATGGAGAAGCACGCCGTGGCGCGCATGATCGGCGCCCCGCCCGGGTACGTCGGCCACGACGAGGGCGGCCAGCTCACCGAGGCGGTGCGGCGGCGGCCGTACGCGGTCGTCCTGCTCGACGAGGTCGAGAAGGCGCACCCGGACGTGTTCAACGTCCTGCTGCAGCTGCTCGACGACGGCCGCCTCACGGACGGCAAGGGGCGCACGGTCAGCTTCCGCAACACGGTCGTGATCATGACCTCGAACATCGCCTCGGACGTGATCGCCCAGCTCACCGAAGGGGACCGCTCGCGCATGCTCGAGCTGGTGCAGCGCGAGCTCAAGGCGCACTTCCGGCCGGAGTTCCTCAACCGCGTGGACGAGGTGCTGGTTTTCCACCGGCTCGGCCGCGAGCACATGCGCGCGATCGTCGGCATCCAGCTCTCGCGCCTGAACCAGCTGCTGGCCGAGCGCCGGATCACGGTCGAGGCCTCGGAGGAGGCGCTCGACCTGCTCGCTCGCGAGGGGTACGACCCGGACTTCGGCGCGCGCCCGCTCAAGCGCGCGATCCAGCGCCTGGTGCAGGATCCGCTCGCCCGCATGGTCCTCGCCGGCGAGGTGGCCGACAGCGACACCGTCCGCCTCGGCGCCGCCGGCGGCGCGCTCACGTTCGAACGTCGCGAGCCCGCTTCCGCCGTGGACGCCTGAGTCCGATACGATCGTGTTGGACGGTCGGCCGCCGGACGGATACGATGGTCCGAGGCCATGGAAACGGCGCCCCGCGACGACTGGAGTGTCATCGTGCCGACCCGTGCGGGTTGGCCCAACCTGCGGCGGTCGTTGCCGGCGCTCGTGGCGTCACTCGACCGCCACGGTGAGCTCGTGGTCGTCGCCGATAACGTGGCCCTTGACGGCGCGAGTGACGTTTCGGCGCATGCTCGCACGATCGCTCATACCGGGCGGCGCGGCTTCGCGCCGACGTGCAACGCCGGCGCGCGCGCGGCACGCGGTCGCCGGCTGTTGTTCGTCAACGACGATCTCGAGTTCGAGCCGACGACCGTGGCGGCCCTCGAGCACGTCCTCGACGACCCGGGGGTCGCCGCGGTCGGGCCCAACGTCTGGAGTGAGCGGCTCAGTCGCAGCGAGAGCGGGAGTCGGCTCCAGTGGCGGCGCGGCGTCCTCGACGCGCGGCAGGACGCTTTGCCCACAAGCGGCGTCTGGGACGTACCGTTCCTGACCGGCGCTGCCATCGCCGTCCGCCGCGACGATTTCCTCCGCATCGGCGGTTTCGACGAGCGCCTGGCGCCCTACTACTGGGAGGACGTGGACCTCTGCCTGCGTCTGCGGGCCGGCCGCCGTCTCCTCGTGGTAGGCGATGCGACCGTGCGGCACCGGCACGGCGCCACGATCGCGAGCGACGACCCGCGCGAGCGCCGCATCGTGTACGAGCGCAACCGCCTCCTCGTCACCTGGCGTCACGCCACGCCGCTGCGGATGGCCGCCCACCTCGCTTGGCTGCCGCTGCGGCTCGGGGCTTCAATTCTGCGCGACCGGATCGTCGTTCGAGCGTGGCTCCAAGCGCTGCGTCGTCGAAAGGAGTCTGGAGATGACCGCTCATACGGTTGAGTAGGGTCGTCCCTGCAACCGCCGCGGCCCCCTCGGCGGCGCCCCGCAGGCCTCGGAATCCCTCATCCGGGATATTGGGAACGAACGGCACGGGCTTCATCACTTCCCCCACAAGTCGAGAGCTCTGCGCATCCTGGGCCGAGGTGCAAATGGTTCCATGCTTGCTCGCAGCCAACTGCTGCGCCGCTGACAAGTGGGGCATGCACGTCGGACTGGATCGTAAAGCTTCCCAAGCGTCCATTCGGAACTTCTAAGGCGGACTCAACGGGTTTCGTACGACCCTCCCGCCTCACTGAGGGATGCTATCGAGCGCAGCCAGGATTCGATTCACAACAGGCGGAGAGGCTCGCTCGAAGCAGAGCTCCTCGGCGAACATGCGTTTCGCTCGCTCCGACATTGCCCGTAGCTGTGCGGGCTGGGCGAGCAACAGCCCGATCGCGTCACGCAGGGCTGCAGGGCTGTCGTCGGCGGCACACGCACCGACGGCGCGGTCAGCGACAAGCGCCTGCAGCGAAGGGTTGGCGGACGCGGCGATCGGAAGACCTGTCGCGATGCACTCGTACGCCTTGGTCGGCGCACAG
>DAIDOU010000235.1 GCA_027458945.1 Acidobacteriota bacterium | reverse complement strand
GAACGTCACGACCCCTTCGGCGCGCCCGCGCGTCACGGTGAGCGTGCCGGTCTTCTCCCCCCACGCGATCAGGTGGAGGACCTCCGGCACGGAGACCTCTTCGAGCCTCCCGAGCAGACTCACCGCGTTCCCTTTCGGCCGCTCACGAGCGGTGCAACCGCCCGGCCCCGGGGTGCATTTCAACCCCGCGTGGCTCCCCGCCGCCGTGTTGGCCCCTTGCGGCCATGGTAGGCCGGCGCGCCGTGTCAGACAAGCCGCGCCAGGGCGCGGTCGACGGGGCGGCGAAACTGGTCTAGGCTTGCGCCCTGCCGGAGGTGATCGATGAACGCCAGCGTTCGCTCGTGTCTGGGCCGTGGGGCGGTGGCGGCGGCGCTGTGCGCATGCGGGGCACAGCCGTCGGCCGGCAACGCCGCGGCGCGGCTCGCGGTCGCACCCGACATCAAGGCCCGCGTCGCGCAGTTCGTGCCGGAGAAGATCACGGCCGACACGTCGCGGCTGAGCGCGGGCGACCGGGCGGCGCTCGAGCACCTGGTGCGCGCGTGCCGCGTCATCGACCAGATCTTCGCGCGCCAGGCGTGGCGGGGGTACCCGGGGTTCGCGCCGCAGGTCGCCGCGCTCACCGGGCCCGACGCCGCCGCGGCGCAGACGTACTTCCGCATCATGATGGGGCCGTGGGACCGGCTTGCGGGGTTCGCGCCGTTTCTCGGCCACGCCCCACACCCTCCCGGCGCCGGCTTCTACCCCGAGGACATGAGCAAGGCGGAGTTCGAGGCGTTCCTGGTCGCGCACCCCGGCGATCGGGCGGCGTTCACCTCGCCGCTGACCGTGATCCGCCGCCAGGGGAAGGCGCTGGTCGCGGTGCCGTACTCGACCGAGTACCACGACCTCCTCGCGAGCGCGGCGGTCGAGTTGCGCGCCGCGGCGGCGGCGACTCCCAACGCGAGCCTGCGACGGTTCCTCTCACTGCGCGCCGATGCGTTCCTTTCCGACGACTACTACCCGTCGGACCTGGCCTGGATGGAGCTCGACTCACCGCTCGAGGTTGTGATCGGGCCGTACGAGACCTACGAGGACGGGCTGTTCGGCTACAAGGCGGCGTTCGAGGCGTTCGTCTGCCTCGAGCAGCCCGAGGAGTCGGAGCAGCTGTCCCGGTACAAGACGGAGCTGCCGTTCCTCGAGAGCCGCCTGCCGATCCCGGACCAGCTCAAGAACACGAAGCGGGGGAGCGACTCGCCGATCCGCGTCGCGAACGAGCTGATCACCGCCGGCGACGCGCGCCGCGGCGTCCAGACGCTGGCGTTCAACCTCCCCAACGACGAGCGCGTGCGCGAGGCCAAGGGGTCGAAGAAGGTGCTGCTCAAGAACATGATGCGCGCCAAGTACGACGCCATCCTGCAGCCGGTCGCGGCGCGCGTGCTCGAGCCGGCGGACGCCTCGCAGCTCGACTTCGACGCGTACTTCCACCACATCCTCTTCCACGAGCTCTCGCACGGCCTCGGGCCGGGGCGGATCAAGGTGGGCGGGCGCGACACCGAGGTCCGCCTCGAACTCAAGGAGCTGTACCCGGCGATCGAGGAGGCCAAGGCCGATGTCCTCGGGGTCTACACCCTCGCGGTCCTCGCCAACAAGGGCGTCGTCCCGCTCTCGGTCGTCGAGGCGCTGCCGTGGACCTATCTCGCGGGCCTTTTCCGTGCCGCGCGCTTCGGCACCACCGAGGCGCACGGCCTCGGCGTGGTGATCCAGACCAACTACCTCCTCGACCAGGGGGCGATCGA
Source organism: Acidobacteriota bacterium (assembly GCA_027458945.1). Classification (GTDB taxonomy): domain Bacteria; phylum Acidobacteriota; class Thermoanaerobaculia; order Thermoanaerobaculales; family Thermoanaerobaculaceae; genus RBG-13-68-16. The sequence continues at coordinate 809 of DAIDOU010000235.1, read as the reverse complement.
GGTCGCGCCGGACGGCCGCTTCCGCCCGGTGTTGAAGAAGTTCGCGGGAGGGATCAAGGCGTTGGCCCACGACCTTCTGATGGTCGAGGCGCAAGGCTCGTACGACGGTGCCCGCGAGCTGGCGCAACGCTACGGGACGGTCCGGCCGCCGATGGCCAAGCTGCTGGGCTCGCTGGCCGGCGTGCCGGTGGACGTGGAGCCGGTCTTCACCATCGAGGGCGCCGCTCCGGCCGCGCACTAAACCATCGGGGCGCCGGCGGCGTCTAATCGGACGTGGAGACCGCCGCCGACCTCGCGATCGCAGCCCCGGGGCCCGCCGTCAAGGTGGCGCCGGCCGGCGCCCACGGCGTCGAGTTCGAACTGGTGGGCGCCGCCCGTGCCGGCGACGTCGCGGCGTTCGAGCGTCTCTACCGGGCCACGGTCGGCCGCGTGTACGGCCTCTGCCTGCGCATGACCGGGAACGCCGCGCTCGCGGAGGAGCTGACCCAGGACGTGTTCGTGCGGGCGTGGCGGCGGCTGGCCACGTTTCGCGGCGAGAGCGCGTTCTCCACCTGGCTGACGCGTCTGGCGGTCCACGTGGTCGTCTCGGACCGGCGGACCCGGCAGGCCCGCGACGCCCGCTTCCAGCCCGCGGCCGATCTGGAAGAGCTCGCCGGCGCGGCGCCGGCCGTGCGGCCGGGGGCGGCGCTCGACCTCGAGCGCGCGGTCGCGGCGCTGCCGCCGCAGGCGAGGCGGGTGTTCGTGCTGCACGACGTCGAGGGGTGGGGTCACGCCGAGATCGCGCAGCGGACGGGGCTCGCGGTCGGCAC